>NZ_SGTV01000090.1:0-1145 GCF_005435035.1 Halorubrum sp. SD690R
CATCCGTCTTTAGCTAAGAGAGAAACCGCGTGACAGCAGCGGCTTATCGAGGCTTCTTTTCGAGAGGAATGAGGAGGCGGCAAGTGTGCACCAAGACGCCTCCTCATCGAGAATCATGCGTCGGCTCACTACACTGTTTCCCTCCGAGTTCCTCGAAGAGCACGCCGAGGAACTCGGCGTGGTCGAGCGTGAGGGGAAGCTTCAGATTCCTGTTCTCGTGTGGGCGCTCGTGTTCGGCTTCGCCGCAGGCGAGAGCCGAACACTCGCCGGGTTCAGACGCTGCTACAACTCGACGGCTGATGAAACAATCTCTCCCGGTGGCTTCTATCACCGGTTGACACCAACGCTGGCGGAGTACCTCCGCGACCTCGTCGAGCACGGCCTCGACGAGGTCGCTGCTCCTGACACCGTTGACGCTGATATCGAACGATTCAGGGACGTGATGATCGCCGATGGAACAGTATTGCGGTTACACGAGTTCCTTTCTGATGAGTTCCAAGCCCGTCACGAGGAGCAGGCTGGAGCGAAGCTCCACCTGCTCCACAACGCTACTGATGAGACGATTGAACGGATCGACGTAACAGACGAGAAAACGCACGACAGCACGCTGTTCAAGACGGGATCGTGGCTGCAAGAACGGCTCGTTCTGTTCGATCAAGCGTACTTCAAGTACCGCCGCTTCGCGTTGATCGATGAGAACGACGGCTACTTCGTGAGTCGGCTGAAAGAGAACGCAAATCCGCTGATAACGGAGGAATTGCGGGAATGGCGCGGCCGCGCCATTCCCTTGGAGGGCAAGCGGATCCACGATGTGGTCGATGATCTCTCGCGGAAGTACATCGACGTAGAGGTCGAGGCGGAGTTCAAGCGGGGCCAGTACGAGGGGGCGCGGTCGCTGGATACGAAGCGATTCCGCGTCGTCGGCGTCCGCGACGAGGACGCCGACGACTACCACCTCTATATCACGAATCTGCCGAGAGAAGAGTTTTTCCCGGCGGATTTAGCAACGCTGTATCGGTGTCGGTGGGAGGTAGAAACGCTGTTTCGTGAACTGAAGACGCAGTACGAGTTGGACGAGTTCGACACAAGCGACCCAGATGTAGTGAAAATTCTGCTGTATGCGGCGTTGCTGTCACTGCTGGTGA
>NZ_SGTV01000091.1:0-1122 GCF_005435035.1 Halorubrum sp. SD690R
ATACGGTCGTGCGAAAGTATTTCCCAATATAGTCGTATTCTATAGTAATGGGTCGGTTGGACGGAATCACTCTGGAAGAACTTCACGAGCTACGTGAGCAAACAGCGGGAGAGATCCCGCGAGAACGTGTTCTCGCGGCGATCGGCCGAAAGCAGAGAGACAATCTTGACACACTCGCTGAACGCCATGATGTTGTCGAGAAAACGATTCGTAACTGGCTCGATCGGTTCGGGAATGAGCCGATCGAGCAGGCGCCGTACGATCAGCCCCGCCCAGGACGACCGTCGAAGCTTGAGGATGATCAACGTGAAGAACTGTTTGAACATCTACAAGATCCTCCAACTGAACTCGGCTACGAGCAACAGGCATGGTCAACGAAACTCCTGTTGTACCACGTCAAAGAAGAGTACGGTGTTGAATACAGCAAGGGTCATGGACGGAAGTTGATGGGAAAGGCCGGGCTGTCCTGTCGGACAGCACGGCCGCGCAATCACAAAGCGGACCCGGAGAAAGAGGCCGAGTTTCAGCAGACTGTTCAAAAAAACGGCACGAACTGACCGAGAAAACCGTGGTCGTTGTCGACCAGTTCACCAAGCGTGTCGGCACGGTTCAACGACGTGGCTGGTATCCGATCGGGTCAAATCCGACGATAGAGACATCAAACTCGTGAGACAAAGTGACCGTACTGGGCGCTGTCACCGACGACGGTGACAGCTTCTACTGCTGGACTGAGGCGAATCTCACGTCCAAGCAAGGAATCTGGTTACTCGGTGCACTCCAAGATCGGTTCGGCGAAGAATTAGTGGTGTTTCTCGACCGTGCTGGCTATTTTTACAACAGAGATCTCTGGGAACATGTCAGCGGTGAGCGCACGACCGAGACTGTCGGAGACAGTTCGGTCGAGCGCGTGTGCGGGGACAGAGAAGGTGAAGAACATCTCGATGTCTGGTATTTTCCGCCAAAACTCCCAGAGCTCAACCCAGTAGAAGGATGCTGGGATCGTCTCAATGAATGGTTCAAGCACCGCCTCATACCAGATCTTTCGACGCTGAAACGGCAGATTCAACGAGGACTGCCGACGATCACGGAACCGATCATCTGGAACTATCTCTGCCCTTGAGG
>NZ_SGTV01000092.1:0-1078 GCF_005435035.1 Halorubrum sp. SD690R
ATCGGTAGTTCCCATCGTTCCTGATTGCTGACCCAATTTCTGGAGAGAAATGAACGAGATCAGAGTGACCGGTTCATCGAGTCGAACAAAGGCGGCGGTCTCACGCCAGTGAGAGCGCCGTCAGTCCAGACAAGAGGCGAAGCTGTCGCTCACGTACAGGGCTGTCGCTGGATGCGGGCAGCCTCAGCCCGCGTCCAGCTTGCTGTAGGTCGCCGGGATACCGACACCGTTGGTCGGTGCTTCCCACTTCCGGCGCAACGTTTCGTCAAGAGCGTGATCGATCCACTCTCGAAACACCTCGAAGCGGAACCAGACAGGCAGTGCTCGCCCGCCGCGTCGCGGCGTGGCGAGCACGCCCCATCGGACGATCACCCAGAGGTTCCGCAGCAGGAAGCTCACGAGGATGAACAACAACCGAACGGCTGGATCAGTCGTACTCGTCCGTGCACGCGCTTCGCGCATCGTCCGGAAGGCTGTCTCGATGGCTGAGCGTTTTTCATAGAGGGCTTCGACCTCCTTCGGCGTGCGATCGGTCAGATCGCACGCCACGTACGCCCGCACGAGCAAGCCGTGCTTGCCTCGGTTGCCCTGCTGGTAGGAGACACAGACCGCGAGCGGGAAGCGCAGTTCCCGCTCGCTTCCCTTGTACATCACGTACTCCGTCCAGTAGGAGACCCTCGTGTCCAGTTTCTCGGCCATCTGTTTCCCACGGCGGATGATTGGAAGAGCGACTGGTGCCACAGCATCCAGTCGCTCGATCGACATACCATCGTAGAATCCACGGTCAGCGAGCAGGCCAGCGATGTCGATTGGGAGGGCTGCGACGTGGTCGAGCAATCGCTCGACCGCGTCGCTTTTTGGTTCATCACTACGGACGGGTGTGACTGCGACGACGAGTGGTTTTGCCCGACAGAGGACGAATCCGGCGAGGTAGCGATGGCACTTGCTGGTGCCATCGCGTGGTTTGGTGTGGCAGAGTTCGCCAGCATCAGCGTGTGGACAGCCGTGGTAGTGGATATCGACGAAGTCGAGGCAGATGATCCTCGGGCCGGGGCCGAGGATCATCGCCGCCTGTTGA
>NZ_SGTV01000093.1:0-1069 GCF_005435035.1 Halorubrum sp. SD690R
GAGCCTGTCATAGAAACCATCTCATAGCTTGAGCTTCTCGCGGCCAAGGTCGTCTCCCCGCTCGAAATTGGTGATTACAACGACGAGACGGAGACACAGCGCAAGGAACACTTGTGTTCGTGCGTGGACGCGGCCTCGGGCGCGAACGTGCCCGAGGCCGCAGTCCTTGACCGCATCGTTGGTTCGTTCGACTCCTGTCCGGTGATTGTACGTCTCGTCTAAGATGGATTGCTTGAGCTGAACCTCCTCGCTGTGTTCTTCGATACGGTCTTCGACTCTGTACTCGATGGCTTTCGGGTCGTTAGTATTTCGTGGATTGTACGGGGCGACTGGCACGACCCCTGCGGCCAGCAGGTGGTCGTGCCAGTCGAGGATATCGTAGGCGCTGTCTCCGAGCATCCAGATCGGTGTGTCGACGGCGAGCGCGTCACGCGTGACGCGCATCGCCGTCTCCTGATCCGCTTGTTTAGCTTGTGTGAACTCCGCTGCTATTGGGATCTTTGCGCCGGTTGAGACGAGTGTACAGCCGAAGCCGTAGTAGTACTCCTCGGCTGTTGGGTCGTAGTTCCATGAGGCGGCGTCGTTGTGCTGGATCGCTTCGATGTGAGTTGAATCGATAGAGTACGTGGAGTCGAGCAGGCCGCGGGCGGCGGCCTGCTCGACGAGTCTGTCGAAGACATCGTCAACGACGTGTTCGAGATCAGTGAGAAACCGATCAATAGTGTCTCTGGACGGCGGTTTGTCGAGTCCGCAGTAGTACCAGACAAGGCTATGCTGGAGTTCTCGTGTGATCGGACGAGTGCCGTAGACGTCCTCGTAGTAGCAGTGTAGAAAGCCGCAAAAGAGGTCTGGTGGTTTGTGAACTCGTGTTCGCCCCCGGCGAGCGGGGGCGAACACTTTGTACTCCAGTAGAAACTCGAAGTCGAGATGTTCAAACAGCGGAACCGTCTCGGTAGCCGCTGCATTCAAGAACTCGTCGACCGAAGCTTCGTTTTGCAGGGCTTTGGAGCTTGTAGACACCGTCTCCAAACCCTGCTGCTTCGCACGTGAGGCTTTCTATGACAGGCTC
>NZ_SGTV01000094.1:0-1007 GCF_005435035.1 Halorubrum sp. SD690R
CGCTCTTGGGTAGAGGATTGTTGGTGAGTTCTCAGCAGTAGCTGGAAGCCACAGCGGGCAAGGGTGACGCGACCGCGTCACCCGACGAACAATGTTCCCTATCAAGACGTTCGTCTCGGAGCGTCGCGCCGCGAACCTGCTGGAACAGGTTCGCTGGCGCGACGGCGTCTATTGCCCACGCTGCCGTGGCGAATCTGTGATTCGGTACGGCAGCTATCGGGTGTTTCAGCGGTATCTGTGTAAGGATTGCGACCGCACGTTCAACGATCAGACCGGCACGATCTTCGAACATTCTTCGGTGGCGCTCAGAAAGTGGTTTCTCGCCGTCTACACGTACATCCGCTTTAACACAAGTCTCAGGCAACTAGACGTAGAGATTGACGTTTCATACAAGACGATCTACCGGCGCGTCCAGCGCTTTTTGCGAGCGCTGGACGCGCCTCGACTACAGCTCGAAGGCCCCATCGAGATCGACGAATTCTACGTGAAAGCTGGACTCAAAGGCCGCGAGCGCGACGGCTGGTCGCGCTCGCGTGGCCTGTCCACGCGCGGACGTGGAACGTACGCTGAGGACAAGCTCCCCGTCTTTGTTCTCGCAGATCGAGGCAGTGGTGAACGGCACGTGATCCCGGCGAAAGCCGCGACCGAATCGAGGATTCGACTCCTGCTGGCCGACCGCCAGCAAGAGTCGTTAACCGTCTACACAGACGGCTTTCGGGCGTACGATCCGCTGGAGGAGGACGACGCATTCACCCGTGAATACGTCGTCCACGGTGACGGCGAGTATGTTGATGGAGACGTTCACGTGAACACCTGCGAGAGCCACGCGTCGCTGGCGCGACGGTGGCTCTCGCCGCATCGAGGTATCTCTAAAGACAGACTCACGCCGTATATCCGAGCGTTTCAGCTCCGTCGAGAAGTGTTCCGCAAACCGGGGAAAGAAGCGCTCAAAACCATCCTCGAAACTGCGCTATGACTCACCAACAATCTACGCCACAAGAGCGTTG
>NZ_SGTV01000095.1:0-539 GCF_005435035.1 Halorubrum sp. SD690R
CTTCGACGACGGACCGTAAGGTCTTAATCGCCGCTCCCCCGAGCGAATAGCGAGGGCCGGTAGCTCAGTTAGGCAGAGCGTCTGGCTTTTAACCAGATGGTCGGGGGTTCAACTCCCTCCCGGCCCGCTTCTACGACGAACGGAGGTGAGGAGTGAATCGGCCACGGAGGCGTTGAACCCTGGAAGGCACGCGCAGCGAACGGATGTGAGCGAGCATGTCTCCCTCCGGTTCAACTCCCTCCCGGCCCGTGCAACGAACTGACGAGCGCCGCGAGTCAGTGAGTGAACCGGCAGGAAAGAGTCGAATCCTGGAAGGCACGCACAGCGAACGAACGTGAGCGAGCATGTCTTCCTTCGGTTCAACTCCCTCCCGGCCCGCTTCTACGACGAACGGGCGTGCGGAGTGAAGCGGCTACCAAGGGTGTTGGATTACGCCACGAGCGAACGCAGTGAGTGAAGTGGCGGTGGTCCACCTCCCGCCCGGCATGCTTTCCCTGGACAAGCGGCGCGGCAGTGGCTAGTTCGAGACCGGTTCATTT
>NZ_SGTV01000095.1:549-998 GCF_005435035.1 Halorubrum sp. SD690R
TCGGGATCGGTCTGGCGTACATCACCTGGGCAGCCGACGCGTAAGTCAGTCGTTAAAAACCGAAAACAGACGTCGTTGTTATCCGCGGACGGGCATATACGCCATCCCGAGCATCAGCACGGCCGCGATGCCCGAGAGGATCGAGACGCCCCAGATACCGTTCTTGCGCTCGTGGAAGTAGTCCTGCTGGTCAAGCGTCGCCTGGTACTGGTCGTACTGCTGAATCGGGACGATTTGGACGGTGTGGTGGTCGGGGAAGTGGGTGAAGAACTGCTGCTCGTTCAGCGTGACGTTTCCACCCTCCGAAAGTTCGACTGTGTTCTCACGCGGGGCGAACCATTCGAGCGTCGCGCCGTCGGCGGTCACTTCGGAGATGGTGGTCTCCTGAGTGCCGCTGTCGGTCGCATACGGGTAGGTATCGCCGGTGGAGAACGTCACTGTCTCCGGCC
>NZ_SGTV01000096.1:0-988 GCF_005435035.1 Halorubrum sp. SD690R
ATTATGGATGCCGCCATTGGATTCGTCGTTCAGACACGCTCGACGGAGTGACGATCTTTTGACGGTACGAAGCGTTGACAGAAGTATGTGTACTTAATGCTGGCTACATCCTCTGTACTGAGCGATTGAGAGTGTGGAAACATCAACTGCAGAGGATTTCAACAGAGCCACAAGAGTCTACTTCCGCCACCACCGAACGATAATGTGAACCGACGGTCAGTTCTCGCATTGATTGGAATGACAGCTACTACCGGGAGCACAGGGTGTCTTCAACTAAATACTCTCACCCGGAAACACAAACTCTGGTATGTCGAACTTAGAAATGCATTAAATTCAGTAGCAGTAGATATGCGTGTCTACCGTAATCAAAGTATCGTACATGAAGACAGGTATGAATTGGATGGTGTCGAGAGTTATGAAAACCCCAATAATGTCGCTCGGTACGTTGCTGGTGTGCCGTATGTCCGGTTCCGGAAGCCGACTTGGGATACTGATTTAGCCCAATTTGCTTTAGAATATAAATTAGCACACCAAACGGAGTGGAACCGAGAATCGTTTGACGATATTGAAACACAAAATATTGGGGCCACAATTAGTGTTGGAAGTCGGAACCATGACGCGGAGATACGTGTCCATGAGCATGAATCCGAGGCTGACGCACAGGAGATCATTGAGTATGTTGAGACTGAACGAGAAAATTATTCCAATGGTACATCAACCTAAGAACTCACGAATCTTCAGTACGTACCCTTCAGCGACCGGTTGTTTCAGCCCATTTTATATCTGAAGAATGGGATCTCAACAGAGCCAAATATAACGACTCCTCCACCGAGTAAACTCTGGGAACCGTTCCGAAGGTCTCCTGTACTGACCGATCTGGCCTGCTAGCTTTTCGAGGAGTTTCTGTTCGGGATCTGCGTGTTCTCTTCAACATACACTAGATTACCACCTCAGAGTAGCGCAAAACGCGAGATTTAGATACGTTGAC
>NZ_SGTV01000097.1:0-929 GCF_005435035.1 Halorubrum sp. SD690R
TGCTCTGTTGAAGAGCGATCTTATCAGCGGATATCACCGGTTTAGAAGGGTGAAGCCGAGGAAATCGAACCTGCCATGGAAATCGATATCCTCGACTTCATCGAGCAGTGTCGTCACCTAGCTAAACAAGCGTTGGGGAAGCACGCGGGCGAGCCCGCCAGCGGCGGGTTCGCCCGCTGGGTCCACGTTGTTCTTCACTGTTTTCGGGTCGAAGAGACCCACAGCTACCGTGAAACGCCGAATCGGCTGAAGTATATGGACGAAGTTCGTGACGCTCTCGACCTAGACCGGGACGATCTCCCCGATCACACGACAATCTACAAGTCATTTGACCGGCTGAAAATGTGGGTGTGGCGGGCGCTGCTGCGCGTTTCCGCGCAGCAGCACCCGCAGTCTGGCCACGCTGCGCTCGACAGCACATTTTTCGACCGGCGACGTGCGTCATCGTACTTCCGCCAGCGGGCAGGTCGGACGATACAGACGCTGAAGGTGACGACATTGACAGATGTGGACTCGCTTGCTGTTCTCGACGTTCACATCAACGCACGGTGGAAGCATGACACGAAGACCGGACCGCAGGTCGTCCGCAGAAATGCGGACGACCTGCAGTCCGTCGCCGCCGACAACGGCTTCCAAGACTGGCATACTGAGTACGAAATCGCCGCACACGGCGTTGAGTACCTTGTTCACTATCGCGGTTCGTCAGCGAAAGCAGCCGCGAACAACGCTCTCAATCGAGCAAATGGCTACGCTCAGCGGTGGATGGCTGAAACATCCTACTCGACAACGAAGCGCTCGCTCGGCGATGCCGTGCGAGCGCTGGGCTGGTATCGGCAGTTCCGTGAGATTGTCTTGATGTTCGCCATCACCAACATAGAACCGCTGTGTGAGCCGCTGTGACCGTGACTCAGCATCTATTCAACACAGCA
>NZ_SGTV01000098.1:0-876 GCF_005435035.1 Halorubrum sp. SD690R
GCAAGGCTTGGAGCAGGCCGCTCATACATTCGGGATCGTTAGATCGCTGAATCTCACAGGCGCATCTGTCGATATCACCATCGACTGCCTTGTTATGGGGTCTTTCCGCAGCTCTACATAAGAGCGATTGAACTTATGATTTTTATGGTGTGGTTAGCGCTCTGTAATTCACCTGTACTGAGCGATCCACGGGTCAGTCAACGAGGTGTGAGAAGAGTTCTATGACACCCTCGATCAAGAGAATCAACCCAGCTGGGGGACCAGTTCACTCACGTACTGTTCACCAATCGTCTGCTAAACTCTACTTGATATCACAGTGAACGGATTCGAGTCCGAAAGAAAGACCTAACCCATATACAGAATGGAAAATGGGATATGGCGCAGTTGTCTGCGTATTCTGAGGATCTGTATGAGCTGGTTGCCGCGCTCGACGACCGTGGAGTCTTCCGACCTGGTGAACGCGAAGCATGGGAGGAAGGAATCGACGATGCCGACGAGATAAGCGAGCTGAGAACAATCGAGGAAGCGCTCCACAAAGCGATGCTTGATCGCGAGGGTGTCAACGAGGTCGTCAGCAAGCACACAGCAGAGCGGACGCAGGCGTTTGTCTAACGCAGGGCGTCATAGAGCGGTTAGCATACTTCCCTTTGACCTCTCGAATTGTTCAATACAGGGGGCTCACGTACCAGCCGGCCCACATACTTATTTGCTACCAGCGAGGGACGTCGTGCGAAATATAGAGGATGTAGTCATACTCACGGACATAAATACGTAAACACATCTGGGATTTCGACCCGGTCGAGTGCAGAGAGAGCAGCCTCACGGAGATCGTCGAGTGTGTCAAACAGACGGTTCCCAAGTTCTTGATCAAGTTGT
>NZ_SGTV01000099.1:0-834 GCF_005435035.1 Halorubrum sp. SD690R
TCAAACGGGCGAGCGTGAGGGGGTCCTCGACGAGGAGGAACACCAGCGGCTCCAACGCGCCCTTCGATTCACCGATGCCACTGCCAAGGAGGTGATGACCCCCCGCCTCGATGTGGCGGCTATCTCCAGTGATGCGACCGTTGAGGAGGCAATCCAGAAGTGTATCTCAAGTGGTCACGCAGACCTACCAGTTTACGATGGGTCGCTAGACAGTGTGATCGGCGTCTTCGACATCCGTGACCTGCAGGATTCGAACTACGACACTTTCGACGACCTCGACGTAGAGGACGTAATCGCTCCAACGCTCCACATCCCCGAGTCGAAGAACGTCGACGCGCTCCTCTCGGAAATGCGCGAGAAACGGATACAGATGGCTATCGTCGTCGACGAGTTCGGTGCCACTGAGGGCCTCATCACGATGGAGGATATGACCGAGGAAATCGTCGGCGAAATACTGGCGGGTGACGAAGAAGATCCGATCGAATTCGTTGACGATGACACCGTCCTCGTGAACGGTGGGGTTAACATCGAGGAAATCAATGAAGCGCTCGACATTGTACTGCCAGAAGGCGAGGAGTTCGAGAGCATCGCGGGCTTCGTTTTCAACCTTGCGGGCCGCCTTGTCGAGCAGGACGAAGAGTTCAACTACGAGAACGTCACGCTCCGGGCCGAACAGGTGGATGACACACGTATCCAGAAGGTCCGGGTAACTGTCGACCGTGACACCGCCGAGATCGAAGAGGAGACGCCGGTAGGCGAGGGCAGTTCCGAGTGACCGGGAATACCTGAGCGCCCGAATCAGCAGGTCCTCAATGAGCGCGTCCATCCGGTCAA
>NZ_SGTV01000009.1:0-129968 GCF_005435035.1 Halorubrum sp. SD690R
TGGAACAGGCCGCTCGGACCTACGGCTTCCTCCGGTCACTGAACCTTACTGGGGCACCGATCCACAGTCTCGTGGACTGTATCGCTGTCAATGTATTCCGCTAGTTCCGCCAGTCTACCGAAGAGCGTTCGTACTTTTCTCGTCATTTCATCGTCTGGTAGTTGGAGATGAACAGTAGAACCTGAGAATAAGAACATTCAGCCTGTGGTAGGATCGATCACTATCTTGTTTTGAGGCCTTTTAGATGGGCGCACAAATGAGATATAAGCACTCTTCAGCGACCGGCTGTTTCAGACAAGAACGCATCTGAAGAATAGGATTTCAACAGAGCCGACTATTTCGCTATGGTGCGAGAACTACGACGAACTCTCATCTTGAATTAGAACCGATTCTTACGGGACCGAGAGGGCGCTAAGACGACTTCAACACTGATCGCGAAGGAAGCCACGGCAAATTCATAGAGGCTCTCTACAGTCTCCACCGTTTTTCAGATCCCTGTTGCTGTCGTACATCATTATGAGTTGAGCGTGACTGTCTTCGGATAGTCGCCGTCAAGTATCCCGTCGATCGTCCACACTTCTGATCCGTAGAACATGATACGGTCTTCTGTAGCCCACTCAAACGTCTCAGTTGCTTCCGGCTCTCCGAAGCGGGCGAGAAGGCTCGCCTCCAGTTCTTCGTCCGTCTCCATGTCATCGCCGCGAACCTGTAGTTCTCGGAGCCTTTCGATGTGTTCTACGTCCTGTTCTCGGACCGTGTACTCTGGAAAGATGCTGGTCATGTTCGTTGATTTCTAGATTGAAGCCGGTACGGCTCGGGGCCCAGACACAATACGATACAACTGGAGCCGAATGGTGCGAGAAGTGCGCGGTCCTGAACATCCTGTTTCAACCCGGTGTCCCTGATGCTGGATTAGATAGGTATCTGTCAGACTCGCGCCTTCTTGCCGCACTCGAATGTAACCGTATCGGGCCGGTCGCTGTCCTATCCATTCTCCTCACTACCAGTAATACACGTCGTGTTATATAGGGGGGTCAGGTTACACACCATTTCGGAGCATCTGTTGACTCGTCGGACTGTTATCGTTATCGTGGGCCTTCAATTCGCTACGAAGGCGTTCAATCCCTTTTTGGATGTATCTCTTGTTCAGGTCTAATTCCTCCGCCATCCGCACAAACTCGGGATCATTCGTTTCCGACTTCCGGGTTGGGTAGTAGTCTCGATTATCTTCAGCACAGACCAAGGCACACATACAGAAGGCGGCCATGCGAACACCACCGAGTTGGCTGTATCGACGGAAGTCGGGGATTGTGAACCGGGAGCGACCGATCCCTCTTTGACGATCTGTTAAGTCGAGTTGAGAAGCGATTGAATCATAAATCTCTAAATTCTCGATCAGCCGCTCGTAATTCTCATCTCGCCAGAGAAGATTGAAGCGTCCAGTATTGTACAAGGCAAGGGCTTTGTAGAATTTCCAGAATGAACGGATTCCATCCATCCGTTCACCTTTCCCAGCCATCTCTTGATAGTGGATCTTAGTGGCGTTTCTTGTGTCGGGTCCTGTTCTTGACTCTGACAGTTTTTCGTCGTACATTTGAGTCTCTGGGGGAGTGGATAGATCGGATAGGGCGCGGCGTTCTTGCCGCACTCAGAATGGCGTCCCACTGACGCCAGTCTCTCGTCCCCCCTACCGCTCTCAAGGAGTGTATTAAGCGTATCCCCCAGATCCGTCTGTGGTTACGACGCCCAGAAGCCCTCTTTCGAAGAATCGAAGCCGAACTACTGGGTGTCGTCTCTCGCGCGCGGGAAAAACACCCAAAAATTTTCGAGCCAACTAACGCTCCTACTGCGGCTGACTCCCTCGATAGTGTCAAAACCCACTCCATTCGGAGTAGAGGGTAACGGGATTCTCTCCACGCGCACCTTCTCGCCGTGTACGGACTCCTTTTCGGAAATCGCAAGACGTGGGCGCTCCGCATCGCTCACCTATTCAAATGTATCCGGCAAGGGGAGACGTACAAACCTATACAAATGTCTCTCTCAAGTGTGGTGCTAAGGCGAATATTGATACGTGAGCCTCTCTAAGGAGTGATAACGTTCCTAAGGGAGGTGTAGCCGACCTTAAGCCGGAGGAGGGATTTGAACCCTCGACCTATTCCTTACGAAGGAATCGCTCTGCCAGCTGAGCTACCCCGGCGCTCATCAGACAATTCCCGGACGGAAAAATAAGGGTTCCGAAACGGGGACGCAACGGGGACGCGGCGGGAGCCGAGCCGCGCGCTGGAAGCGACGCGCGCGCCCGATACGAATAAGACGAACGTCATAATCGTTCCCATATTACATCTATAAACACACAGGAAACCAGAACACAATACAATTATATAAGGAAAAAGACTAAATACTCGTTCGGACTTCAATTTGAATGTGCTGACACCGTCCGCGTGCCGAGACGGCGGGGATCGAATCCCTCGGCGGTGCGTGCCCGGTCGGAGCCCGTACCGGGCGGCAAGGGTCTCGTCGGTCGTCTCCCCAACCGCGACTCGGCGCGGCCGTCATCCCCAGTAGCGTTCCGCCGCGGCTACCGTGTGAAACGCGTCACCGACGCGCCAAGCGCAAAATCGCCTCTGGTCCGCCGACCGTCGCCGCGGCCGCTTGTCATGTGACGGGCCCCGGCCGCTCCGCCCCGACCCCCCTCGGGGCGGCGCGGCGTTTTCGCTGTCTCGACGACGGATCGCGAGCGGCGCCGCCGCTCTCCGTCCCGTTCGACGCTACGCGAACAGCCGCCGCGCGCGGCGCACCGCGGCGGAAAGGCCGCCGTATCCGGCGCCGACGACCCCCGCGAGGCGCACCTCGGCGGGCGCGACGCCGAGGCGGTGTGAGACCGGACCGGGGCGCGCGTCGGCGCCCGCGATCGCGACCGTTCGCCCGCGGACCCTGACCTCGGCGGTGAGGTCCCCCAGTCGCAGTTCCCTGACCGCGAGGTCCGAGGCAGCGTCGCCCGGGAGGCGGCGGGCGACGCGGAGGGCGTCACCGACGCTCTCTACTTCGAGGAACAGGCGCCGCTCGGTAGCGTGGACCGACACATCGACCCCGTCGACGGAGAGCGTCAGGTCGTCGGTCTCGACTGCGAGGGCGGCGTGAGACTCAGTCCCGCTCACGGGTCGTGACGCGGACGCCGCCGTCGACGCGCCACTCGGCGTGTTCGACGTCGTCTCCCGTCCCGCTCGGCACCTCGACGGTCATGTCCTCGAACTGGTAGTGTATCTCGGCGTTTCGACCGGTCAAGCGGTCGTAGAGCCCCATCGCCAGCTCCGGCCACGTGGTCGTCTCGTCGATTCGCTCTTCGGGGTCTGCGGCGTCGCTCATACGAATACATGTTAGATAGTTACACTCATAAGTATATTCCCTGACGTGTCTGCCTCGGTTCGTCGGGCGCGCGGAGCGGCCGGATCAGTCGGCGTCGCGCGTCAGGCGAGCGTCGAGACAGACGTTGTGCTCGTGGGGGGCGTACGACCGGACGACCCGCTCGGTCTCGACGGTGACCGCGTAGTCGTCGCCCGCGGCCGCCTCGATCGCGCGCCGTCCCGGGCCGAACGGGTCGTCCTCGTGTTGGATGTCGTAGTAGTGGATCACGCAGTCGTCGCCGGCGAGCGCGACGGCGGTGTCCAAGAACTCGTCCGCGGAGTGGGGGAGGTTCATCACGAGGCGTTCGGCGGTGTCCGCGTGCGAGTCGGCGAGGTCGCGCACGTCGCCGCTGATCGCGGTCACCCGGTCGGCGACCCCGTTGCGCGCGGCGTTCTCGCGGAGGTACTCGACCGCGCGCTCGTTGAGATCGCAGGCGACCACGTCGGCGCCGCGGGACGCCATGGGTACCGCGTACGGGCCCACGCCGGCGAACATGTCGATCGCCGACTCTCCGGGGTCGACCTGCTCGGCCACGCGGTGACGCTCGGTCGCGAGCCGCGGGGAGAAGTACACCGCGGCGACGTCGAGCGCGAACTCGTGGCCGTACTCGCGGTGGACCGTCTCCGTGTCGTCGCCGACCAGCACGTCCCAAGAGCGGACCCGCAACTCGCCCTCGATCGGCGACGCGCGGTTGAGGACCGTCTCGCAGGGCACGTCGGAGGCCGCGACGGCGTCGGCGATCTCGCGGGCGCGCTCGTCGTCGTCCTCGTCGACGATGACGATGTCACCGAGCCGCTCGATAGAGGGCTCGTATCCCAGGATGTCGGCGGGCGTCGTGGGGCGGTCCCGTCGCTCGGCGTCGCGCTCGACGATCCGGTCGGCGAACGCAGCGGGCACTAGTTCGCGGTCCGCGACGGGGATGTAGATCGTCTCGCCGTCGACGGCGATCTGGTGGTCGCCGTCGAGGGCGTCGGCGTCGGCGAGCCGGCTCCGGACGGTCTCGCCGCGCTCGCGGGCGACGGCGACGCAGGGGACGCTCATCGTCGGAGGGACGCGGTCGAGCGAATAAACGGTGACGCTTCGCGGGCCGGACGGCGGGGACCCGAGCGGCCGGAGTCACTCCGCCGGCTCGGCACCGCTCGCGGCCGCGACGGCGTCGAGCAGCTCCGCGTCGTCGACGTCGTCGGCGACGGGGACGACGCGGTCCGCGGCCGCCGCGACCTCGGCGTTCGGGCCGTTCGCGGTCGGGGCGACGCCGCCGTCCGCCGCGACCACGAGCGTCGCGTCAGCGTCGGCCGCGAGGTCGCGCGCCGCAGCCAGCGCCTCCGGGGAGGGGTCCTCGAATGGGGGCGCCGTCACCGCTGTCGCGCCCGCGTCCGCGGCGGCGCCGGCGGCCGCGTCTCCCTCGGGGACTACGCCGACGGAGGGCTCGTGGCCCGCGGCGGCCAGCCGGGCGACGACGCGCGCGCCCGACCGCCCCGAGCCGATCACGTGGACGCTGCGCGGGTCGGCGTCGCTCTCCGGGAACGCAGTGACCGCGGGCGTCCCGGTGGCCGGGTTGCGACCGACGAACGCCTCGGCGTCGAAGGCCGCGCCGACGGCGGACGCCGATAGCACCGACTCGGGCGGCCCGGCGGCCTGAACCCCGCCGTTCGCGATGACGACCACCTCGTCGCAGTAGCGGGCCGCGGCGTCGAGGTCGTGGATCGCGGCGATCGCTCCCCGGTCGCCGCCGTCGACGAACTCGCGGACCAGTTCGAGCGTCTCGACCGCGTGGTGTACGTCGAGGCTGGCGGTCGGCTCGTCGAGGAGGAGGAGCGGCGCCGCCTGCGCCAGCGCCCGCGCGAGCAGCACGCGCTGGCGCTCGCCGCCCGAGACCTCGGTGATCGACCGGTCGGCGAAGCGCTCGACATCGGCGGCCGCCATCGCGGCGTCGACCGCGGCGTCGTCCTCGGTCCCGTGCGCGTCGAAGCGTCCGAGGTGGGGCGTCCGACCCATCTCGACGACGTGGCGCACCCGGAAGTCGAACGAGAGGTTCGTCGTCTGCGGGACGCTCGCGACGCGCCGACCGACCTCACGGGCCGACAGCGACGACGCCGGGTCGCCGCCGAGGCGCACGGTCCCGGCGTCCGGCTCGACCGCGCCGGTCACCGCGCGCAGCACGGTGGTCTTCCCGGCGCCGTTGGGCCCGACGAGGCCGACGAGCGAGCCGGGCTCGACCCGGAGGTCGACGCCGGAGACGACGTCGAGGTCGCCGAACGAGACGGCCACGTCCGCGGCCGACAGCAGCGGCGCGTCGCCGAACGAGAGCGCCGTGTCGGGGAGGGCCTCGGAACCGTCGCCGCCGCCCGCGGCCGACTCCGCCGCGTCGGCCGCGCCCGTCGTCTCGGCGTCGACGGTGGGATCCGCACTCACAGCTCCGTCACCTCCCGGGTCACGAGCAGGTAAACGAAGAACGGCGCGCCGACCGCGGCGGTGATGATCCCGACCGGGTACTCCGCGGCCGCGGAGCGCGCGACGGTGTCGGCCGCGACGAGGAACGTGCCGCCCGCGAGTGCCGCGGTCGGGAGCAGCGTCCGGTGGTCGGGCCCGACGACGAGCCGGAGCATGTGGGGGACGATGAGGCCGACGAACCCGATCACGCCGGCGAACGCGACCCCGGCGGCCGTGACGAGCGCCGAGGCGGCGAGCAACACCCGCTTCGTGCGCTCGACCGCGATCCCCAGCCCCCGTGCCTCCTCCTCGCCGAGCAGGAGGACGTTGAGGTCGCGGGCGTACGCGAGCAGCAGGAGGAACAGCGGCGGCACGACGGCGGCGGTGACGGCCACCTCGCTCCACGCCGCGCCCGAGAGGTGGCCCATCAGCCACGCGACGATCTGCCGGAGCGACTCCCCCGCTTGGAGCTGGAGGTAGGAGACGACCGCGCCGAGGAACGTCTGGACCGCGACGCCGGCGAGCAGGAGGGTAGCGACGGGAGTCCGGCCGTTCCGGGTCGCGATGGCGTACACGCCGAAGGCGGCGACCAGCGCGCCGACGAACGCGAAGAGGCTCGTCCCCGCGCCCCGCGAGAGCGCGACCTCGACGGGGCCGACGAGCGGGAGCGCGACGGTCGCGGAGAGCGCGGCGGGGAAGACGATGAACGCCACCGCGCCGACCGCCGCGCCCGACGAGACGCCGATGATCGACGGGTCGGCCATCGGGTTTCGGAAGAACCCCTGCATCACCGTGCCGGCGGCCGCGAGCGCGAAGCCGACGAGCGCGGCGAGCAGGATCCGCGGGAGCCGCACGCCCACGACGATCCGCTGGTGGACGGAGTCGACGGGGAACGCGAACGGCGACGCGAACGCGAGGTCGACGCCGGGGAGCGTGAGGGGACCGACGCCGGGGACCGGCAACGGGCCGACGCCGCTCGCGCTCGCTTCGATTCCGGACGGCACCGCGAGCGCGTTCAACACCGACTTCACCACCGTCTCAGGCGGGATACGGACGGGACCGATCGCGGCGCTGACGACGACGACGACCGCCAGCAGCGCGGCTATCGCCGCCGACCACGCCGCCGAGCGGGCCCAGGGTCGCATGCGTTCTCCAACACAACTTGTAGTAGATAAATACTTATTGGACGAGTCCGGTCCTCAATTCGATGCGAAATAGCTTCGCAATTGCGATGGCCGCGTTGGTGGCGACCGCCCTGATCGGCGGCGTCGCCGGGACCGCCGCGGGCGCACAGCCGACAATAGCGACGGACAGACCGAGCGCGAGCGCGCAGTTGACCGGGGGCGCGCAACCGGCTGCGGGCGCGCAATCGGCTGCGGGCACACAGCCGGCGGTCGGGTCCGCGGCCGGGGCGGGGGCCGCCCCCGCACAGACCGACGGCGCCTGCGGCTTCCCGCTCAATGCGACCGACGCGACCGGGACCACGATAACGCTGGAGGAGCGTCCCGAGCGGATCACGACGCTCAACCCGTCGGCAGCGCAGACGCTGTGGGAGCTCGGCGAACAGGACCGCGTCGTCGGCGTGAGCCGGTTCGCGCTCTACCTCGACGGCGCCGAGGAGCGTGCGAACGTCTCGGCCGAGTTCGGCGCGAGCGTCGAGCGCGTCGTCGACACCGAGCCCGACCTCGTGCTGGCGCCGAATTCCTCGGCCGCCGACGTGGGGCCGCTCCGCGAGCAGGGGCTCAAAGTGTACCACTTCCCGGCCGCGACCTCGATCGACGACATCGCCGAGAAGACGGAGACGATCGGTCGGCTCGTCGGCGCGTGCGACGCCGCGAGCGAGACGAACGAGGAGATGTACGACGCGGTCGACGCCGCGGAGAACCGGACCGCCGGCGTCGACCGCCCGGCCGCGCTCTACCCGCTCGGCGGCGGCTACGTCGCCGCGAACAACACCTTCATCGACGCGATCATGAACGTCGGGGGCGCCGACAACGTCGCCGCGGAGTACGAGGCGTACCCGCAGCTCTCCGACGAGGTGATCCTCCAGACGGACCCCGAGCTAATCCTGGTCACCGACCCCGAGGCCGCGATCTTGGCGGAGGAGCCGTACGCCAGCACGACCGCTGGCGTCGAGGAGAACTACGTCGTGATGAACGTGGACTACCTCAACCAGCCCGCGCCGCGCAGCGTGATCCGGTCGACGACGACGCTGTCGAACGCGGTGGTCGAGCTACAGGAGGAGGGCAGCGAGTCGACGGACGGCACCGAGAGCGGCGAGTCGTCGGACGACGGCTCCTCCGACGGCGGCTCGTCCGGGAGCGATGATACGTCGGACGGCGGCGACTCCTCGACCGACGGCATGGACGGAAACGAGACGGACGCGGGCGGCAGCGACGGCGACACGGGCGCGGAAGTCCCCGGATTTGGTGTCGTCGCGGCCGCGATCGCGCTGCTCGCCACTGGCCTGCTCGCGCGGCGCGATTGAATCGAATCGGTCGCTGACCGCCGGTTCCGTTTCTAAATCCCTTGTCCCATCAGGTGGCTGCGGAGGACGTCGGGCGTCTTCAGCCCGGCGTCGCTGTTGAGGAGCACGACGGTCTCGTCGCCGTCGAAGAAGCCCTCCTCGGCGAGCGCCCACGCGCCGGCGGGGGCCGCGCCGCCCGTCGCGCCCATCTCGACGACCTCGTTCTGCGCCACGGCGACCGCGCTCGCGAGGATGTCGTCGTCGTCGACGCCGACCGCGGTCCCGCCGCTCTCGGTGACCGCCTCGACTGCCGCGGCGCCGCCCGCGGGGTCCGGAATCTCCAGTTCGCCGCAGATTGTGTCGGGCGTCGACCACGGTTCGGGCTCGTCGAGGCCGCGCTCGACGGCGGCCGCGATCGGCGCGCAGCCGGACGCCTGCGCGGCGACGACCTTCGGGGTGTCATCGACCGCGCCGATCCGGGCCAGCTCGGCGAACCCCTTGTTGACGCCGGCGACGACCTCGCCGGATCCGGTCGGGACGACGACCACGTCGGGGGTGTCACCGAGGTCGGCGACGAGCTCGAACGCGATCGTCTTCGCGCCCTCGTGGCGGTACGGCGTGGCGAACTCGCCGAGGTCGGTGTAGTCGGTCGCGAGCTGCTCGTCGACCGCGTCGGCCGCGTCGGGGAAGCGCCCGCCGACGACACGCATCTCGCCGCCGTGGACGTTCGTCATCGACTTGTTCGAGAAGGCGCACCGCGAGGGGACGAACGCGTACGACCGCAGGTCCGCCCGGCCCGCGTACGCCGCCATCGATTGCCCGGCGTTCCCCGGGCTCGCGCAGACGAGCGGCTCCACGTCGCCGTCGGCGGCGGCCCGGGCCGCCACCGCGGTCGTCGCGAGCGAGAGACCGCGGTCGAGGACGGTCCCCGTCGGGTTGCGCCCCTCGTCTTTGACGTACACCGCGTCGACGTCGAGCTCGTCCGCGAGCCGGTCGGTGGCCACGAGCGGCGTCCCGCCCTCCCCCGCGGTGAGCGCGCCGTCGGCCGGGAACGGGAGCAGGGCGTCGAAGCGCCAGTGGCCGCGCGCGGTCGCGGGCGCGGTCCGCGCGTCGCCGCTCGCGCCGCGGGCCGCCGGGTCGAAGAGGTCGTCGGGGTCGACGGCGTCGTAGTCGTAGACCGGGTCGAGTCCGCGCGCCCGCTCGTCGTCGTCGATGGCCGCCGCGTCGGCGGTCTCGTGGACGCGTCCCGACGCCCGACTCTCCAGCCCGCGAAACGCCGGCGTGGTCTCGAAGTCTGCCATACCGAACCTTGCGGCGGCGGCGACTAATCGCTTCGCACTCGGGTGCGGATGACCGTCTCGACGAGACCCCGAACCGCGGTGACGCGAGGCGCTGTGCGGTCGCCGTCGGGCGGGGCTTCGGAGTGGACTGTGTCGATCAGCGATTTATCAGAAGCAACGCGGCCGAGCGGCTGTGGCTTCGCCAATCGAATCGCCTCGACCCGCCGCCGCTTATAAACCCGCGACCCGATACGGCACATATGAACGGAAACGCCACGGTCGTCGGCGGCGGGCTCGCGGGGCTCGTCGCGGCGACCCGACTCGCGGAGGCGGGCGCGGACGTGACGCTGTACGAGCGACGCCCCGAGGTCGGCGGGCGCGTGCGGACGGAGACGGTCGACGGGTTCACCGTCGACCGCGGCTTCCAAGTCCTCTTCTCGAGCTACCCCGCCGTCGAGCGCGAACTGGGCGCCGACGGGCTCGACGACCTCGACCTGCGGACGTTCGCGCCCGGTGCGACGATCTGCCGGCCGGGCTCGCGCTCGACGCTCGGCGACCCCCTCCGCGACCCGCTGTCCGCGATTCCCTCGCTTTTGAACGACGAGGTCTCCTTCTCCGACAAGCTCCGGACGCTCGCGCTGCGGTACGACCTCGGAAACCGCGACGAGGGCGAGTTCTTCGCCGGGCGCGACGCCCCGATCCGCGAGTACCTCCGCGACTGGGGGTTCGCCGACGACTACGTCGAGAACTTCGTCGAGCCGTTCTACGGCGGGATCACCTTAGACCGGAGCCTCTCGACCTCGAAGCACGTCTTCGAGTACACGTTCCGCGCGATGGGCCGTGGGTCGATCGGCGTCCCCGCCGAGGGGATGGCCGCGCTCCCCGCCGCGCTCGCCGACCGCGCCCGCGAGGCGGGCGTCGATATCGAGACCGGCAGGGACGTGGAGGCGGTCCGGATCGCCGGAGGGGGCCGGATTCCCTTCCGAACCGGAGCGGCCGACGCGGACGGTGCGACCGTGGAACTCGCGGACGGTACGACGCGCGAGACGGACGCGGTCGTCGTCGCGACCTCGCCGCCGGAGGCCCGGCGGCTCACCGGCGTCGAGTCGGTCCCGACCGAGGGCGTGCCGAACGTGACCGGGTGGTTCGCGCTCCCCGCGGGCGAGTCGTTCGAGACGGGCGGCCGGATCCTCCTCAACGCAGCCGACGAGTCGCCGAACGCGGTGGTCCCGATGTCGGAGGTTGCGCCCGAGTACGCGCCCGGCGACCGCGCGCTCCTCGCGGCGACGTTCCTCGGGCAGGAGTCGCTCGACCGCGACGAGCGCGACCTCCGCGACGACGTTCGGGACGCGCTGGACGCGTGGTTCCCCGACCGCGACTTTGGCGGCTTGGAGACCCTCGACGTCCACCGGATCCGGTTCGCGCAGTTCGCGCAGCCGCCGGGCGTCCACGCCGACCTCCCGAAGCCGGACGACCCCGAGGGCCCGGTCGTCCTCGCCGGCGACTACACGGAGTGGTCGTCGATCCAAGGCGCCCTAGAGAGCGGCCGGAAGGCGGCGAATGCGGCGGGCGGGCACCTGTAGCCGGCCCGGTCGCCTCGCGGCCCCCTCACTCCTCTCGCAGGAACGCCTCCTCGCCGCGTTCCGCGACGGCCGCGAGCAGGTCGTCGCGCTGACGGCGGGTCTCGGGCGAGAGCCCGGCGAACGCGTGGTCGAACATCGCGGCGGGGTCGGCCTCAACCGACTCCGCCGCGTCGATCGCCGCGGCGACGACGTCGTCCGCCTCCTCGCGGATCGCCGCGACGCCCTCGTCGTCGATGCGATCCGTCTCGCGGAGGAACGTCTCCATGCGGTCGAGCGGGTCGAGCGCGCGCCACGGGTCAACGTCGTCGGCGTCGCGATAGGCCGTCGGGTCGTCGGCGGTCGTGTGGGCGCCGAACCGGTACTCGACGAACTCGATGAGGACCGGACGCGGGTCGTCCGCGGTGCCGTTGCCGCCCACCTCGTCGCCGCCGTCGCCGTCACCGCCGCGTCGGGCACGCTCGGCAGCCTCCCGCGTGACCGCGTAGCTGGCGAGCGGGTCCATGCCGTCGGCGCGGACGCCGTCGAAACCGTACGCGGTCGCCTTCCCGGCGAAGGTGTCGCTCGCGGTCTGTCTCCCCCTCGGGACCGAGATCGCCCACCCGTTGTTGTGACAGCAGAATACCGTCGGCGTGTCGAAGACGCCGGCGAAGTTCATCGCCTCGTGGAAGTCGCCCTCGCTGGTCGCGCCGTCGCCGAAGTGGCAGGCGACGACGCGGTCCTCGTCGCGGTGGGCGAACGCCCACGCGGCCCCGACCGCGTACGGGAGGTGGGCCGCGATGCCGATGTTCAGCGGGAAGACGTTGCCGTCAGCGATCGCTTCCGTCCCGGCCTCGTGGCCCATCCAGTAGGGGAGGTACTCGGAGAGGAGGTCGCGGGCGACGGCCGCGCCGTGCTCCCGGTACTGGTAGCTTATCAGGTCGCGGTCCGCGAGCGCGTGCGTCGACCCGACGGCCGACCCCTCTTGGCCCGCGCAGGGCGCGTACGTCCCGATCCGGCCCTGTCGCTGGAGGCTGACGGCGCGCTCGTCGAATCGACGCGTGACGACCAGATCGCGGTAGATAGCGCGGAACCGCTCGTCCGAGAGGTCCGGCACCGTCGCGTCGGGCAGGGGACTCCCGTCCGGCCCGAGCACGCGATAGACGTCTTCGTCGGCGAGCGGATCGGTCGCGCCGTCGCCGGCGTCGTCGACGCCGTTCTCGTCCATGCGCAACGAGTGTGCGCCGCAGTCACAAGGAGTTAGCGGTCGCGGCGGCCTCCGACGCCCGCCGGCTCCGTCGCCGGAGGTACGTGATCGGGAGCCCGACGAGGACGCCGGCGACGGCGACCGCGCCGAGTACGAACCCGACCAGCAGCCGCACGGGCCCGGCGGCGAGCATCTCGAGTCCCCAGATGACCACGAACCACGCCGTCCAGAGCGCGCCGGTGAGGAGCGCGGTGAGCAGCCCGAAGGCGGCCCCACGGAGATACGTGGGCGCGTCCGGCCGCTCGACGAGGGCCCACCAGACGAGCGTCCCGACGACGAGCGCCGGGGTCGCGAGGAGCGGCATCCCGGCCGCGGGCGGGAGACCGACCACGTCGGCGAACAGGCCGAGCACGTCGGCGAGCAGCGACGCAGTGAGGGCGGCGCAGCCGAGCGCGTACACGCCGGCGTAGAGCGACCACCGTCGAGCGGCGGTGAAGCGGGAATCGGCGGGGAGGGCAGTTTTCATGTCGTATTTCCCCGAGCGCCGGGCTAAATGTCTTCCCGTTGTCCGGTCGCCGGTCACCGGACCGTGGTCGTCACCTCGAACGGGTACGCCCCGCTTTCGCTCGGGGCCTGTCCCGAGACGTCCCACGGGACGAAGAACAGGCCGCGGGCCGCGACGCGGTCCGGCTGTCGGAGCCGGTTTCAGGGCGTGATCACGGCACGGCCGTCGATCTCGCGGTGTTCGAGCTTCTCGGCGACCGCGTTGATCTCGCCGAGGTCGTACCGGCTGGTGTGGAGGTCGACATCTCCCTGCTCGACGAGCGCGACGAGCTCCTGAAGCTCCGCGTACCGCCCGACGATGTTGCCGACGAAGGAGAACTCGCCGTTCACCAGCGCCTGCGACGGCTCGTGGACGTGCCCGCCGTAGCCGATGACGTGGTGGTCGCCGCCGCCGGCGGTGATGTCCGGCGCGTAGGCGGTCGTCACGTCCTCGCCGACGAAGTCGAGCACCTGCGCGGCGCCCGTGCCGTCGGTGATCCCCGCTATCTCGGCCGCCACGTCGGCCTCGCTCGGGTTCACCAGGTGGTCCGCGCCGTAACTGTTCGCCAGGTTCAGCGCCGACTCCTTCAGGTCGACGGCGGTGATCTTTGCCGCGCTCATCGCGTTCAGGCACTGGAGCCCGATGTGACCGAGCCCGCCGACGCCGATGACGACGGCGTGGTCGCCGGGGTTCAGCTCCGCGACCGCCTTCTTGGCCGCGTGGTACGCGGTGATGCCGGCGTCCGCGTGCGGCGCGATATCGATCGGTTCGACCCCGCTCGGCAGCGGGATGACCGCTCGTTCGCTGGTGTGGAGATACTCGGCGAAGCCGCCGTCGTGAGTCAGCCCGTTGAACGCGCTGTTCTCGCAGTGCATCGTCTCGCCGAGCCGGCAGGGGCGACAGGTCCCGCAGGTCTGTACCGGGTGGCAGATCACCGGGTCGCCGGCGGAGACGATCTCGACGTCCTCGCCCGTTTCGACGACCGTCCCCGCGTTCTCGTGGCCCAGCGTCAGCGGCAGTTCCTGCGGGACGTACTCGGCCCACATCCCCTCGATGATGTGGTTGTCCGTCTGGCACCAGCCCGCGCCCTCGACCTCGACGACGACGTCGTCCGGCCCCGTCGCCGTCGGCCGGTCAACCTCGTCGATGGTGAGCCCCTCGCGCATGTCGTCGGTGTACTCGTGGAGTCTGGCTGCTTCCATGTGGGAACGGTTCGCACCGCGTGAATCATAAACGTTCGTTATAGTCACTCACCCGACGAGAGGGCGAGGAGATCCACGTCGCCGGCGGTGGGGTCACCCGTGACACCCTCGGCGAGGCGCTCCCGTGTTTATCCGGTGCTGTACGCACGGCGGGGCAGAAGCGCTCACAACAGCCGGCGGAACTCGCCGAGCGGCGGGAACCGGAGGGCCTCTTCCGCGTCGCCCGCATCCGCACCGCGGCCCGAGCCCTCCGACGGGGAGTCGACCACGACCGGCGCGAGGCGGTCCGCGTCAGTCACGAGCGGGGAGTCGAACGCGTCGGTCCGCATGTCGTTGACCGCCACGCCCGGCGCGAGGCGGGTGAACGCGGGCAACACGAGGAGGTCGGCCCCGCGGTACGTTCCGGGGCCGCGGAGGAAGCAGGGCCGGCGGTCGCCCTCGATCTCGATCGTCGGGTGGACGTGGCCGATCACGTAGCGGTCGGCGTCGGTCGAGGGCGCCTCGTGCCCGTGACAGACGACCGTTCTCGCGACGTGCGTGGCGTCGGCGTCCCGGTCGCCGCTCTCGCTCAGAACGAGCTCCTCGCGGGCCCGCCCGTCCCAGCGGCTCGGCAGGGCGGTGTCGTGGTTGCCGGCGACGAGTTCGAGGGCGGCGCCGCGCGTCTCGCATGCGTCGCGGAGGGCGTTCAGTGTGCCGAGGGTCCTGTCCGTGACTCGGTCGAAGGTGTGGACCACGTCGCCGGCGACGGCCACGGTTCCGGGATCGAACCGGTCGAGGAGGGTTCCGAGCCGGTCGGTGAGGTCCGCGCGCTCGCCGAGCGGGAGCGAGACGGCGGACGCCTCGCCGCGGCCAACGTGGAGGTCGGCGACGACGAGGGCGTCGGCTCCCGGGAGGTAGACAGCGCGGTCCGCGAACGTCGGCCCCGACCCGTGAGCGCGGTCGCTCACCGCCCGTACCCGGACGAGCGCTCGCGGCGACGGCCCGCGTCGCGGTCCGCGTCGCCGCCGCCCGGGCTCGGTCCGCCGTCCGCGTGGTTGCGGGCGGTCGCGTACGCCTCGCGGACACGGCGGAACGACTCCTCGTCACCGCCCTGGTCCGGGTGCGTCTCCTTGACGCGCTCGCGGTACGCGCCCTTCACCGCGTCGACGTCGGCGTCGCGGTCGAGGCCGAGCTCGTCGAACGCGTCGCCGACGGGGTCCGCGCGGCCGGCGCGGCCGCGAGCGGTCGAGCGCCCGGCGGCCCGGTCGGCGCCGAATCGCCCGCCGAAGCCGCCGGCGCCGGATCGGCCGCCGCCCGAACCGGACGAGTCGTCGGTCGCCCAGTCGGGCTCGTCCACGTCGAACGGGAGCCGGCGACCGAGCCCGCGGCCGGGCATCTCGTGTTCACAGAGGACGGTGTAGACGCCCTCGCCCTCCAGCCGGAAGTAGTCGTGCGCGTCGAAGGTGATCGCGACCCCGCGGTCCGGGAGGTAGAAGGGGACCGACACGCCGTCGAACGCGTGGTCCTCGTCGAAGCGCTCGCCGGCGGCGTTCAGGTACGTCCGGATCTCGCGGCGGCGGCGGTCGTCGCCGGCGGCGCCGCGGCCGCCGGTCGACGCGGCGGGTGCCGGGACGAACCGGTCCCCGAGGTAGAACGCGAAGGCGACCACGGCGGTGGCGACCCCGCCGAGACCGACTCCCCAGAGGACCCACCGCGGCACCAGGCTCGTGAACTCGGCGAACACACCCGCCGTAGCGGCTCCGCGGTAATCAACCTCCCGCCGCCGGTCGGCGGCGACGCTCGGCGGTGACAGTCGGCGGCGGATCGCGAGGAGAAACGCGGTGAGGCGGTCGACCGACTCAGAGCATCCCTTTCGCGTCGAGCCCGTCGATGATGTCGTCGACGAGCGACTCGGCGTCGTCGTAGGGGAACTCCTGTTCGCTGCCGAGCTTCGCCGCCATCTCCATCGCGGTGAAGCTCACGTCGCCGGCCTCGAACTTCGTCGCCGGACCGTCCGGGAGGGCCGGGACGAGGTCCATCTGGTTCTCGACGGGGAAGTCTGCGCCGCCGAAGGCGTCCATGAACTGTTCGCGGAGTTCCGCTTTCACGTCGCTCATACACACGACATCCCGAGAGCGACCGCAAAAGGGTTGCGGAACAACGATAAACGTATTTAGGGTTGTCGGATGCGCGCTCGCCGACGCGGCGGGGTCGACCGGTGGAGCGGTCCCGAAGGCCGACGGTCGTGCCGGATCCTGCGGACCTTTGTCGCTGGCGCGTCAGATGGGCGCATGGCGCGCGAGTTCGACTTCGACTTCGACCTGCTCCGAGAGCTGACCGAGGCCCGCGGCGTCCCGGGCTACGAGGACGACGTGCGCGACATCGTCCGCCGCGAGTTCGTCGACAGCGCCGACCACGTCCGGACCGACGCGATGGGAAACGTCGTCGGGACGATCGAAGGCGACTCGGATTACTCGGTCGCGGTCGCGGCCCACATGGACGAGATCGGCTTCATGGTCCGGCACGTCACTGACGAGGGGTTCGTCCAAGTCGACCCCCTCGGCGGGTTCGACGCCCGCGTCCTGCGCGCACAGCGCGTCACCGTCCACGGCGACGAAGACCTGACGGGCGTCATCGGCTCCGTCCCGCCGCACACGCTCACGGAGGAGCAGCGGGAGAAGGACGACGAGGTGAAGGACGTGTTCATCGACCTCGGGCGCGACGCGGAGGCGGTCGAGGAGTCGGTGAGCGTCGGCGACCTCGTCACCCTCGACCAGACCACGACGCGTATGGGCGACCGAGTCACCGGGAAGGCGCTCGACGACCGGATCTGCGTGTTCGCGATGCTGGAGGCCGCCCGCCGGATCGACGACCCGGCCGTGACGATCCACTTCGCGGCGACCGTCCAGGAGGAGGTCGGGCTCCGGGGTGCGAAGGCGCTCGGCGTCGACATCGACCCGGACCTCGCCGTCGCTCTCGACGTCACCGTCGCCAACGACGTGCCGCAGGTGGGCGACCCGGCCGACGCCGTCACCGACCTCGGCGAGGGGACAGCGGTGAAGCTGAAAGACTCCTCGGTGATCGCCAGCCCGAAGGTCCACAGCCGACTCACGGAGGTCGCCGAGGACGAGGGGATCGACCACCAGCACGAGGTGTTGCCCGCGGGCGGCACCGACACCGCGGGGTTCCAGAACACGGCGGGCGCGAAGCCCGTGGGCGCGATATCGATCCCGACGCGGTACCTCCACACCGTCACCGAGACGGCCGACGGCGGCGACGTGGAGGCGACGGTCGACCTGCTGACAGCCTTCTTGGAGTCCGAGACGGGCGATCACGACTACACGCTCTGAGGCGAAGTTAGTCGTCGCCGGGCGCGGCCGGACCCGGATCTCGGGCCGCGCGGTGCGCCCCGCGCGCCTGCCACGCGAACCCGGTGGTCGCGAACGCGATGAAGCCGGCCGCGAGCAGGAACCCGGTCTCGGTGGTCGTCCAGTCCATCGTGGTCCCGACGAGCACCGGCCCGACGACCTGTCCGACCTTCCACGAGACGGAACGGAGGCTCATCGCGCTCGCGACGGAGTCGTACGCCTCGCCCTCGTCGACGAACAGCGACATGCTCGCCGGCAGCCGGATCGAGTCGGCGACCCCGAGCAGCGAGTAGGCGGCGAACAGCGCGAAGAAGGCCCCGCCGAGCGTCTGGGAGTCGCCGAGGTACGAGACGGTGACCGGCGCGACGGTCCCGTCGAAGTACGCCGCGAGGGGGATGATCGCCGTGCCGACCCCGTACAGGAGCGCGCCGACCGCGACGAACAGGTAGGTGCGGTCGTAGCGGTCGGTGAGGTCCCCGACGAACCCCTGCGTGAGCGCCTTCGTCGCCTTCCCGCCCGCCATGATCCAGCCGATGGCGAACGCGGAGATGCCGAACGTCGTCCGGGCGTAGATCGGGAGGAAGATGATCACTGCCATCTTGCCGACGCTGAACGTGAACCGGAAGAAGACGAGCGCGCGCAGCATCGGGAGGCCGAGCAGCGACCGGAACGTCTCGACCCCGCCGGCGTCCTCGGGGTCCTTCCGGCCGCCGGGGTTGTCGCGCAGGAACGCGAACACCAGCACGAACGCGGCGAGCGTGACGGCGGTCAACACGACGTACGTCTCGGAGAAGCCGTAGGCGTACAGGAGGTAGCCGCCGACCAGGTCGCCCGCGAGCGACGAGAAAGAGGCGAACTGGTTGTACGAGCCGAGCCAGCGACCCTGCTCGTCGTCAGGGCTGATCTCGCCGATCACCGTCGCGCCCGTGATCCAGAGGACGCTCGCGCCGAGCCCCTGGACCATCCGCACGAGGATGATGTGAACGGAGCTGTCGACCAGCGCGAAGCCGACGAAGACGCCGACGTTGATTAGGAAGCCGCCAAGCAGCCACCGCTTCGCGTTGCCGGTGTCCACCCACCGGCCCAAGGGGAGGACGATGACGAGCTGGACGACGGCGAACGCGGTGCCGAACAGCCCCTCGATGAACCCCGTGGTCCCGAACAGGTCGGCGTACAGCGCGAGGGCGATGAGGATCGTCGAGTACGCCTGACTGCGGGCGAACGCGGTCCCGGCGAGCGCCGCGAACTCGCGGTCTCCGAGCAGCCGTACCGAGTTGCCGAACTGCGCCACGGTGGTCTCCGTCCGGAGATAACGAGACTGGGAGAGAAAAGCGGCGCAGATCCGGCGGTCCGCGTGGGGTTATCGTTTCAACATTTCGATACGAAAGGCGGGCGCGGCGGGTGTCCTCTCCGCCGGGACGCCCGTCCGACCCGATCGGCATCGCGGGCCGCACACGGTACAACGACAGGGTCGCGCGGTGCCGACCCGGGGCGCGCAGGTTCTCAGACTGTAACAACGTCCGGTTGCTTAATACGAAAGCGTAGATGAATTCGACTACATTCGTATGCGTCGTCGACAGTACGTGCGGGCGCTCGGTCTCGGCGGTGTCGCCTCGCTGGCGGGCTGTGCGGAGCAGACCGAGGAGCCCGCCGCCCGCCGCGGCTCGGTGACGCTCGCCACCGCCACCACGGCGTACGACAGCGGGCTGCTCCCCGTGCTGAACCGCGGGTACGCAGACCGGTTCGGAGCGTCCGTGGAAGCGGTCGTGCGCGGGACCGGCGCGTCGCTCCGCACCGCCCGCGACGGGGACTGCGACGTGGTGCTCGTCCACGCCCGGCCGCTCGAGGACGAGTTCATCGCCGAGGGGCACGGGATCAACCGGCGCAGGGTGATGGTCAACGACTTCCTGCTCGTCGGCCCGCCCGACGACCCGGCGGGTGCCGCCGGAAGCGACCCGCTGGCGGCGTTTCGGGCGATCGCCGAGACGGAGGCGACGTTCCTGTCGCGGGGCGACCGGTCGGGGACGCACATCCGCGAGCTCCGGATCTGGGACGAGGCGGGGCTCAGTCCCGGTGGCGAGTGGTACCGCGAGACCGGTCAAGGGATGGGCGAGACGCTGACCACCGCCCGGCAGTCGGGCGCGTACACCCTCGTCGACCGCGGCACTTTCCTCGCCGTCGGCGACGACGGCGTCCTGGCGCGGCACGTCGAGTCCGGAATCGACGACCCGCCGCCGCTGCTGCGGAACGAGTACGCCGTCATCCCGGTCAACCCCGCTCGGCACGACGTGGCGTACGCGCGGGCCATGTCCTACGTCGGCTACCTCACCGGCCCCGGACAGTCGCGGATCGAGGAGTTCCGGGTCGACGGGGAGCGGGCGTTCCGTCCGCTCGCCCGCTCGCCCGACCCCGAGTTCGAGCAGTACGTCCCGAGCGACTGGGAGGGGTGACCCCTAATCGTGCCGGAAGCAGCGCGACCCGGTGAACGCCATCGCCATGTCGCGCTCGTCGGCGGCGGCGATCACGTCCTCGTCGTTGACGGAGCCGCCGGGCTGGATGACGGCCTCGATGCCCGCGTCGGCCGCCTCCTCGACCGCGTCCGGGAACGGGAAGAACGCGTCCGAGGCCATCACGGCGCCATCGGCGGACTTCCCCTCCGCGTCCTTCTCGGCCTTCATCGCCGCGAGCGTCACGGCGTCGACCCGGGACACCTGCCCCATGCCGACGCCCACCGTCTCGGTGCCCGTCGCGAAGAGGATCCCGTTCGATTTCACGTGTTTCAGCGTCTTCCAGGCGAACAGCATCGTCTCGACCTGCTCGTCGGTCGGCTCGCGCTCGGTGACGACCTCCAGGTCGGCGGCGGTCGGCGACTGCCGGTCGCGCTCCTGGACGAGGCGGCCGCCGACGACCGGCTTCTCCGTGAACCGCTCCGAGAAGCGGTCGTCGCCCGCGCCGAGCGGACCCACGTCGAGGACGCGGAGGTTCTTCTTCTCCCGGAGCACGTCGAGCGCGCTGTCGGTGTAGCCGGGCGCGACGACGACCTCCTTGAACGAGTCGGCGACCGCCGTGGCGGTGTCGGCGTCGCACTCGCGGTTCAGCGCGACGATGCCGCCGAACGCGGACTTCGCGTCCGTGCGAAGCGCGCGATCGTACGCGTCCGCGAGGTCCGACCCGACCGCGCAGCCCGCGGGGTTGGTGTGTTTGATCACCGCGGCCGCGGGCTCGTCGAACTCCTTGACGAGGTTCAGCGCGGCGTCGGCGTCGTTGTAGTTGTTGTACCCCATTCCCTTCGCGCCGGGGTTCAGCTGGGCGGCGTCGACGACGCTCGCCTCCTCGCAGCCGTCGTCGACGTACAGCGCGGCGTCCTGGTGGGGGTTCTCGCCGTACCGCAGCGTGGCGGTGCGCTCCTCGGAGACGAAGCGTCGCTCCGGGAAGTCGCCGCCCACGTCGCCCGCGACCGTGACGCGCTCCGGGCTCCCCTCGTCGTCCCGCTCGACGGTCACGCGGTCCTCGGCGAACCAGCGGACCGCCCGCGGGTACGCCGCGAACTCGGCCTCGCGGAGGACGCGCGCCTTCAGCGAGTCGGCGTCGTCGTCCTCGTACACCGGGATCGGTTCCTGGGTGACGACCGGCCCGGCGTCGACTTCCTCGGTGACGACGTGGACCGTACAGCCGGTCGTCCGAACGCCCGCGTCCAACACCTGCTCGTGGGCGTCGGTGCCGGGGAACGACGGTAGCAGCGAGGGGTGGACGTTCAGCGTCGTCGGGACGGCGTCGAGGAACTCGTCGGTGAGCACGCGCATGTAGCCGTCCAGGCAGACGAGGTCGACGTCGTAGTCGGAGAGGCGCTCGACGACCCGACGCTCGTGCGACTCGCGCGATTCGCCTTCCTCGCGCTCGACGACCTCGGTCGGGATCCGGCGCTCGGTCGCGGCCTCCAGCACCGGCGCCTGCTCGCGGTTCGTCAGGACGACCGACAGCTCCGCGCCGCCGGGCGCGGCGTCGGCGATGTGTCTGAGGTTCCGTCCCCGGTTGCTCGCGAGTCCCGCGATCTTCATACGCGAACGTCCGACCGATGGGGTATATCGATTGCGGTCCGCACCGCTGTTGTATCCACATCTGCGGATCGGAACGGGCGTCTCGTGCGACCCGACGGCGGTTCAGATCCACGTCCGTGCGTCAACCTATCGACACGCTTTTGCTGGCGCCGCGGGCAGTCGCGGACATGACCGACGACTCCGAACCGACGGCGGACGACGCCATCGCGGGGCTGTCCCGGGCGGACCCGCTCGCGGCCGTCTCGCCGCTCGACGGCCGCTACGCAGACCGGACGGCGCCGCTGTCCCCGTACGCGAGCGAGGCCGCGCTGATGCGCGCCCGGACCCGCGTCGAGGTCGAGTACCTGCTCGGGCTGGGCGCGCTCGACGCGACGCCGATCGCCTTCGACGAGGCGACCGCGGCGGCGCTCCGCGAGGTGTACGAGGCGTTCGACGCCGAGGACGCGCGGCTGGTCAAGGCCCTCGAGACCGAGGGGGCCGCGGGGTACGACGCGACCAACCACGACGTGAAGGCGGTCGAGTACTTCCTCCGCGTCCGGCTGGCGGACATCGCGGAAGACCCCGACGCGCCGCTCGACGACGCGGAGTCGCTGTACCCGTGGATCCACTTCGGGCTCACCAGCGAGGACGTGAACAACCTCGCGCAGCGCCTCCTGCTCAAGCCCGCGGTGAGCGAGGTGATCGTCCCCGCGGTCCGCGAGGTTCGCGACGCCTTAGTCGAGCTGGCACACGAGTACCGCGACGCGCCGATGCTGGCGCGCACCCACGGCCAGCCGGCGACGCCGACCACGTTCGGCAAGGAGATGGCGGTGTACGCCGCGCGGCTCGGCCGCGCGCTCGGCCGGATCGTCGTCGCGAACGAGGACCTCTCCGGGAAGCTCGCGGGCGCCTCGGGCACCTACGCGGCCCACCGCGCCGCCTACCCCGAGGTGGACTGGCGGGCGTTCTCCGCGTCGTTCGTGCGCGGCCTCGACCTCGAACACACCGCGCTCGCGACGCAGGTGAACCCCTGCGACGACCTCGCGGCGCTGTTCGACGCGCTGCGGGGCGTCAACAACGTCCTCCTCGATCTGGACCTCGACGCGTGGCTCTACGTCTCCGACCGATACCTCGGGCAGGAGGCCGTCGAGGGCGAGACGGGGTCGTCGACGATGCCTCACAAGGTGAACCCGATCGACTTCGAGAACAGCGAGGGGAACCTCTCGGTGGCGAACTCGGACCTGACGTTCCTCGCCGACTACGTGACGAGCTCGCGGCTTCAGCGCGACCTCTCCGACTCGACGGTCAAACGCAACGTCGGCGCCGCGCTGGCGCACTGCCTGATCGGCTACTCGAAGGCCGCGGACGGGATCGCGACGGTCGTCCCGAACGAGACCGTCATGCGCGAGGAGCTCGACGCGACCCCCGAGGTGATCGGCGAGGCCGTCCAGACGATCCTGCGCCGCGAGGGCGACACCGAGGCCTACGAGCGCGTGAAGGCGCTCTCGCGCGGCCGGTCGGTGACGCTCGACGACTTCCGGGAGCTGTTCGCGGACCTCGACGTCGACGACGAGGTCCGCGCGGAACTGGCGGCGCTGACGCCCGCCGGCTACACCGGGCTCGCCGACGAGCTCGTCGACGGGGTCGGCAACGCGGGCGGGTCGACGAACGAGTAGCGACGCTTCAGCGCTTGCGAACGTCGATCTCTCGCGTCGCGATCCCCTCGTGGTCGACGAGGCGGCGGTACTCCGCGGCGAGGGCTGTCGCGTCGATCGCTGTCGGTCCGGCGTCGGGACGGACGGGGGAGCCGATCCGGACGTACGTGACGGACACGTCGTCGAGGGCCGCGTCCAGCGAGAGCGCGAGCCCCCGGGCGGCCGGCGCGACCGCCCCCCACTCGACTTGCGCCGTCACGGGCGGCTCCGCGAACGTCGTCCCGCTGAAGAGGACGGTCCCCTCGGTCTCGCGGAGGTCCGGCAGCGCCGCGCGGACGCACGCCATCGACCCGGCGACGCGCACGTCGAAGAGTTCGCGGAGCCGGTCGGCGCTCGCGTCGTCGACCGGGTTCCCGCCGCCGCCCGACGCGTTCAAGACGAGCACCTCCGCGGGACCGAGCTCGTCGCGAACGCGTTCGAGGGCCGCCTCGACGGCAGCGTCGTCGGTCACGTCGGTCGGGATCGCGACGGCGTCCCCGCCGAGGTCCGCAGCGAGCGTGCGCACGTACTCCTCGGAGCGCGCCAGCAGCGCGACCGCGAACCCGTCGTCGTGGAAGCGCCGCGCGACGGCGGCCCCGATTGTCGGGCCGACGCCCGCGATCACGGCGACTCGCGTCATACCTGAGCGGGGCGGCCGGCAATCATATACCTTGGGTTGCGGCGGGTGAGGGCACAAGGCGTTTACCGCTCGCTCGCGGATCCGGGCCCGATGCCCTCCGAAACCGACGACGAGACGTACTCGATATTCGGCGACGACGAACTGATCGAGAACGAGGCCGATGACGAGCGCGAAAACCGGCGAAACGACTCCGGCGGCCGCGGCGACGGGTCCGGGTCCGACGACCGCCGCGACTCGCTCGGCGGGAGCGGCGAGGACGGCTGCCCGAAGTGCGGCGGCACGGAGACGGAGACCGACGAGATCGCCACCAGCGGGACTGGACTCACCAAGATGTTCGACGTCCAGAACCGGAGCTTCGTGGTCGTCTCCTGTGCGAACTGCGGCTACTCCGAGCTGTACAAGGGCCAGTCGTCGGGCAACGCGATCGACTTCTTCCTCGGGTAGGCCGCGGGGTGACGACGGACGGCCCGAACCCCCGCCGAGCGATCGACTTTTCTCGGGAGCGCAACCAGCCGCGGTATGGTCTCCGTCCGACCGCTCGCGTCCCTCCCGGTCGTCGCCGCCCCCGCCCGGTACCCGTACGCCCGGCGGTTCGGCGAGGTGAATAGTGACCCGGTGCTCTGGACGATCGACGCCGCGCCCGAGGCCGCCCTCGCGACCGCGCTCGGGATCGTCGGCCTGCTCGCGGTTTCCACCTGACGAACCTGATCGCGGGTGGCGCCCGGCTGATGGCCGTCGCGCTGCTCGGCGTCGAGGCCGGGACGGACGCCGGCGCCGCGAGCGACGGCGACCGCGTCACGGTCGACCGGGGAACGGAGACGCGCGGCGCCGCCGACCGCGAGCGCGATGTCCCGGTGCGCGACGCCGGGGAACAGGCCGACGCGGGCGAGACCGCTGACGCGGGAGCGAACAGCGAGGCGGACGGGCCGGACGCCGACGACTTCGAGTTCGGCGATGACCTCGCCGATCCGCACGCGGGCGATACGGGAGGCGACGCCGACGGCCGTCGGGACGGGCGCGACTGACCCGCCCGGAGCGCTTATTCGCCTCCGAGCGTCAGGACGGACATGGCTCCGACGCTCGTGAGCGCGGCCGTGGGGGCGCTGCTCGCGGCCGCGCTGCTGGGCGACGCGTTCGATCGGCGCGCGGTCGCGGTCGTCGTCGCCGCCGCGGTCCTCCCCGGCCTCGACGCCGCCGCGAGCCTCGCCGTCCCCGGCGCGACGAACGCCCTCCTCCACGCCGTCTGGGCGCCGCTTCTCGCCGGCGGACTGCTCTACTGGGACGGGGAACTGCGCTCGGCGTCGACCCTCCGCGAGCAGGGCGGCCCCCGAGCGGTTCGGGTCGCGTGGGTCGCGCTCGCGTCGTTCGTCGTCGCCGGGGTCGGCGCGGCGCTGTTCGCGGGCGAGGGCGCGGCGCTCCTCTACCCGCTGGAGGACGCGCGCTACCTCGTCCGCGGTCGATTGGTGTTCTCGACTCAGGAGGGGGTCGTCCAGACGTTCCTGACCCCGGGCGCGACGGGGGCGGGGATCCTGCCGATCGAGCGCGTCGGCGGGGCGGTCGCCGACCCGGTCTCCTCGTGGATCAACCCCGACGGGCGACCGGGGTTCGATCCGGGTGCCGACCGCGAGTTCCGGTTCGTCGAGGCGGGGTGGCAGTTAGTCGTCGTCGCCGCCGCGGCCGCGACGCTCGCCGTCCGGTTCCGGTTCCGCGGCGAAGGCGCGGGGGTGAGCCGCTGAATGCCCTCGACAGTCGTCCACGCCGGGTTCGCGCTGCTGCTCGCGGCGGGACTGCTCGGGGCCTACTACGACCGGCGTGCGCTCGCGGCCCTGCTCGTCGTACTTGTCCTGCCGGAGGCGGACAGCTTCCTCGGGCCGATCATGCCCGGCGCGCACCGCACGGTCGGGCACAACTTCGTCTTCCCCGCGGTCGCCGCGCTGGCGCTGTACGTCGACACGCGGGTCCGGGAGCGGTCGTGGCTCCGGGACCGGCTCTCGCCGCGGTGGATCGCGGTCGCGTGGGTCGCGCTGTGCGTCCACGCGTTCGCGCACGTCGCGATCGACTGGACCCATCTCGACGGGGTGAACGCGTTCTGGCCGCTCCGCGACCGGTTCTTCCAGCTGGACGGCAAGGCGGTCTACTCGACGGCTGACGGGTTCGTCCAGACGTTCGTCGACGTGCGGGTCGACCCCGAAAGCGGGTCGCGGACCGTCGACGCGGGCGCGGGCGGCACCAGCGAGTCCGTCCACGTCAACAACCCAGTCCAGCCGCGCGACCCGGACGTCGACGTCGAGGAGCCTGTCGACCGGCGCTTCCCGATCGCGAACAGCGGGTGGCGGCTCTACCTGATCGGGCTCGGGCTGTTCGCGCTCGTCGCCCGGCGGTTCCAAGGCGACGGCGTCGCGGACGACGCCTGACGGCCCCGCGAGATCCGGGGGACTGCGGCGCCCCTAACATGGTATGACCGCAGGGTAAACGGTCCCGGACGCGTAGCGAGACGTAATGACACCCCAACCGGACGCGGACCTATCGGAGGCGACCGAGCCGCTGGCCGGGGAGTCGATCGCCGTCGTCGGCGCCGGCTTCGGCGGGCTCTCGACGGCCTCGTACCTCGCCGACGCCGGGGCGGATGTGACGGTGTTCGAGCGCAACGAGCACCCCGGCGGGTACGCCGGGCGGATCGAGCGCGACGGGTTCCGTATCGACACCGGCCCGTCGTGGTACCTCATGCCGGAGGTGTTCGACCGGTTCTTCGAACACTTCGGGCGATCGACGGACGACTACTACGACCTGGTCGAGCTCGACCCGCTGTACGAGGTGATCTGGAAGGACGGCGACCGCGCGTCGATGCCGGCCGACCGCGAGGGACAGAAGGCGCTGTTCGAGTCGTACGAGTCCGGCGCGGGCGACGTGCTCGACGACTACCTCGCCGACGCCGCGGAGGCGTACGAGCTCGGGATGGACCGGTTCGTCTACCCGAGCCGGTCGCGGCTGCGCGACATGGTCGACGCCGACGTGCTCCGGTCCGGGCGGGCGCTGCCGAAGCTCCGCGAGATGGACGACTACGTCGGCGACTACTTCGACAGCGAGAAGCTCCGCCAGATCGCGGAGTACAAGCTGGTGTTCCTCGGGGGGTCGCCGTACAACACGCCCGCGATCTACACGCTGATGAGCCACGTCGACATGAACCTCGGCGTCTACCATCCGACCGGCGGGATCGCGAGCGTCGTCGACGCGATGGCCGACCTCGCGCGCGACCTCGGGGTCACGATCCGGACGAACGAGCCGGTGACCGCGATCGAGCCGTCGGTGCCGGCGGCGACGCCGACGTTCACCGTGGAGACGGAGCGACGCGCGATGGGCGAGTCCACCGCGGCGGCGCGGTCGGCGCGCTTCGACCGCGTCGTGGCGAACGCGCCGCCGCCGCACGTCGAGCGCGACCTCCTCCCGAGCGGGACGGTCGACCGCGAGTCGTACTGGGAGTCGCGGACGTACGCGCCTTCCGCGTACCTCTCGTACATCGGCGTCGAGGGCGACGTTGACCTCGACCACCACACGCTGGTGTTCCCGACCGACTGGCGGCCGCACTTCGACGACATCTTCGACGAGCCGGCGTGGCCCGACGACCCCGCATACTACGTCCACGTCCCGTCGAAGACGGACCCCGAGGCGGCGCCCGACGGGCACGAGGCCGTCTTCCTGCTCGTCCCGCTGGCGGCCGGGTTGGAGGACGACCCCGAGACGCGCGAGCGGTTCCGCGACCTGGTGTTCGACGACCTCGCCGAACACGCCGGCGTCGACTTCCGCGACCGGATCGTCTTCGAGGAGACCGCCTGCGTCTCCGACTTCCGGCAGCGGTTCAACGCGCCCCGTGGCACGGCGCTGGCGCTGTCGCACACCCTCGAACAGACGGGGCCGCTCCGCCCCGCCCACCGCGCCCCCGGCGTCGACGGCCTCTACTACGTCGGCGCGTACACCAACCCCGGCATCGGGATGCCGATGTGCCTGCTCAGCGGCGAACACGCCGCCGAGGCGGTCGTCGAGGACGCGACCGGCGGGGGCGTGCTCCCGTCCGTCGTCCCCACGTCGACGCTGCGGTGAGGGGCGCGTTCGGGGGCGATTTTACTCGACGCCCGCGTCCGGCCCGTCGATCGGCTCCGGCTCTTGGACCGCGACCCAGTGCGTGACGGTCCCCGCGTCCCCGAACAGCGGCCGCAGCGTGACGCGGTTCGCGAAGGGAGTACCGTCCCGGCGACGGTTGCGGAGTTCGACGGTGACCGCGGACCACGTCGACAGCGCCTCGCGGAAGTCCGCGCGGGGGTCGGCGGCGGCGGCCGGATCCTGAAACAGCCGGGGGTTCCGACCGCGGAGCTCGTCGAGCCCGTAGCCGGTCCACTCGCGGAACCAGCGGTTGACGTAGACGATCGGCGTGTCGCCGTACGCCGGGCCGGTGAGCGTGAGGCCGAGGGGGAGGTCGTCGAGCGCGCGGACGCGGTCGACGAACAGCGCCTCGCGCTCCCGCTCGGCGGGGGCGTCCGAGTGCGTCGGGAGCGTCACGCCGTCGAGGTCGTACTCGTCGGTCAGCGCAGAGAGGCGTGTCCGGAAGGCCCCGCGGTCGGCGCCGATCGCCGCGAGCACGTCGCTTCGAAGCGTCACGTGTGCGGTTAGGCGCGGACGGACAAGCGCGTGTCGTTCCGTGAGATGGGGAGCACGGAACCGACCGGACGCCGGTCGCGACCGCCGAGCGGGGCGGGTGAGTGGAACGAACGTTATGTGCGTCCGGGTCGGAGGCTGTGGTCACTGATGCGTGAGACCACCGCCGTCCTCGCGGTCGCGCTGCTCGTCGCGCTCGCCGGCTGCGGCGGGCTCGGCGGGGAGCTGGCCGGCCCCCCCGGAGACCCGTCACCGTCAATCGAGTCCGTCTCCGCCCCGGAGTCGCTCGGCCACGACGAGCGGGCGACGGTCGCGGCGACCGCGCGGTGGGAGGGGCTCGCGGGCGACGGCGGATCCGCGGGCGAGGGGGGTTCGGCCGCGGGACTCGACCCGGTTCGGGTGACGGTCCGGGTCGGTGACGCGACGTTGGTCGCCGAGAACCGGTCCGTCCCGGCGAACGGGACGCTGACGGTGACGGCCCGCGTCGACGGCGCGGCGCTCGACCCGGGCGAGTACGACCTGACGGTGACCGTCGGCGGGGCGACGGCGACCCGCTCGATCGTCGTCGAAGAGGCCCACGCGGCGACGTTCGCGGTCTCCGCGATCGACGCCCCCGACAGCGTCGAGTACGGCGGAGAGCTCTCGGTGGCGGCGACGGTGAGGAACGTCGGCGACCGGGCCGGGACCCAGACGGTCCGGATCCGGTACGGCGCGGGAGCGAGCGCGAACCGGACGGTCGCGCTCGACGGCGGCGCGGAGCGCCGAGTGTCTGTCACGTTCGCGGACGTGCGACGCGACGGCGGCGCCCACCCGCTGGTCGTGACCACCGCGAACCGGACGCGGGAGCGCGCGGTCGCGTTGTCGCACCCGAGCCCGTACGGGGAGACGACGCTGGGCCTCTACGCCGACGACGCGGCGGTCGACCGGAACGTCTCCGGCGTCGCGGCGGCCGCGACGGGGTACTGGGAGCGGAACGACGAGCGCTACCTCGGCTATCCCGTCGCCTACGAGCGGGTGAGCGACGAGTCGCGGGCGGACGTCGTTCTCCGGTTCGACCGCGTGGAGCGCTGCGGCGTCGAGGGCAACGACACGCGGTACTTCGGCTGCGCGGACCTGCTCGTCGACGAGCCGCGGACGCCGATGACCGCGACCGTCGATCCCCGAGTCTCCGACGCGGACATGAACGCGACGATCATCCACGAGCTCGGCCACGTTCAGGGGCTCGAACACGGCGAGGAGCCGGCCGGGCTGATGAACGCGACGAGCACGCTCGCGACGCATCGGCCCTTGAAGATCCACTTGCGCGCCGACGACGGCGCGGTCACGGGGCCCGTCGAGGACGAGGTGGCCGCGGCGCTCGACTACTTCGCGGGCCGCGAGGATATCGTCGGGAGCGACCGGTTCGCGTGGGAGTTCGTCGACAGCGCGCGCGACGCCCACGTCCAGATCACCTACGACGAGCGCGGGGAGGTCTGTATCACGGACGGAGGCGGCTCCTGTACGGTCGACGGCGAGTACTACGGGCAACAGGACGTGCGGCTGGAGGAGCTAGACGAGGAGGTCGTCGCGTGGCACGTCGGGTGGTCGTTCGCGCCGGCCCTGCTGGAGGAGGTGCCGCCGGAGCTTTCTCGCGAGACGGACCGGCGGGAGCGGGAGGCGTGGCCGGAGTAGGGTCGGGCGAGCGAGTGTGCTCTCGACGCGGGGATCGAGGAGACCGACCGCCTCATCGACCAGATCCTCTGCGACTGCTACGACCTGACGAACGAGGAGAGCAGGGCCGTGGAGGCGGCGGTCGCGGAGTAGGGACGGGAACCGGGGATAACGTCTTTCCACCCCGTTTCCGTACCGGAGCGCGCGGCACGGCTCACGACGAGATACATCGGGGCGGAGCGATCCTCGAACGCGACCGACGCGGCCGCCGATCCCGACGGCCAGCGGTCCGAGTCCGCGACCTATCCCGGGCTCCTGACCGCGCGGACCGCGGGCGGCCCTGCCACCTCGCGCCGGGGTACCACGGCGAGGCGACGACGCTGCCGGACCGCGCGCTCGGCCCCGTCAACGGCGTGGTCGTCGAGGAGGCGGGAACGCGCTACGAGAGCCTGCTGCTCGACGACCGCCGGCGGCAGGCGCAGTACGGCGCGCTCTTGGACGCGAACCTCGACGGCGACCGCGTGCCCGCCTTCGCCGTCGACATTCCGCCCGAGGGCGGTCGGAAAGGGTACGGGGAGGGCGTCGACGCGGTCACCGAACTCGTGACGGGGACGGCGGCGTTGGCGGCGCTCGGCGTCGTCGGCGTCGCGCTCGGCGCGGCGGTCGCGGCGCTCCTCTGGCTCCCGCTCGCGATGACGGTGTGCCTCCACGTCCGGCCGCCGAGCGCGGTGCGGCGGCCCGACCGAATCGGCGCGTGCTGCCGCGGGGTCGTCGCCCGCGGCCAACTGCTGAAGCCTACTCGCTGGCGGCGGGCCAAAGAGGCCCGCGAGCCGGACATCGACGCGCCCGAACCGGACGCCTCGTGGTTCAAGCGATGAGCGACCTGCCGCGAAACTTCTCCGTCCGGGAGACCGTCGCCGTCCTCACGGCTTTCAATTAATCCGATTGCTTTCTGTAGTCCCCGTTATCCGTGTGCCGAGAGTAATTAGCAAAGGTCCGAACAGACCGAACAGAACCGTGGGAATTGCGATAAGAGATTCAAGCCAGTGAGCGTCTGTCATAATCCTACCTAATCTCTCAATGAATGTCGGATCTTGGCCGGAAACGTACCAAGCGAGGATCCCGAACACGAGGAGATACGACTTGAAGACAACAGATTGGAAACGAAGGCCGAGGATCCCACCAGTAGTTCCGAGTACGAGCAGCACAATAGGTGTGAGAAGCCAGTGTATACTTCCCGCAATGGATGATGCTTCACTCAAAATGTAGAAATAACCATAGCCAGCAGCGAGCGGAGCTATCAGGTGCTTAATTACAACGAAGAAGAAAAACGGTAAAATTGTGTATACACGAGACAAGTGGTTATTCACTGTATCCTGTTGGTCGTTCTGAGTTGTATCCCGTGTGATGTCGTGCTTGTGTTGACTATTATGACAGTTAACGCAGAGCGTCTGAAGATTATCTAACGAATCAGAACCACCCTCAGATCGTGGCGTAAGGTGATGCGCGTGGAGTTCAGTATCTCCGGACGACCCACCCCGGGCACCACATTGTTGGCAGGTATAATTGTCACGTGAATAAACTTTTCTGCGCCTCTCGTCCCAATCATCAGGGTAGCTCGAAGCCGCCATATAGCGGTTTTATCTTTCTGATGCGCCGTATGAATATTATTCAAACTTGCTGATATTTAGAATGGCAAATCAGGAGAAGTCACCGCTCGTTACAGGTCTACGTCGCTCGCAGCGTTTCTCGCGGGGCAAAAATACGGACTCGCAGGGGTCCCGCGAGCGAGCACAGCGAGCGAGTGGGACCACACGAGGGAATGACTAAGCGAACGAAGTGAGGAAAAGGATGGACTCGCGGGGATTTGAACCCCGGGCCTTCCCCGTGCCAGGGGGATGATCTACCACTGATCTACGAGCCCTCGAACGCATTCGTTCGTTCCGCGGTGAATATCTTAAGGGCTTCGAATCGCGGACCGACTGGACCGCGCGCCGCCCACGCTCAGATCCGGTCGGAGTCGACGTACACGTCGAGGTCCACGTCGCGTCGCGATCCCTCCAAGTCGCGGACGGCGCGCTCGACGACGCGCTCGGCCTCGCTTCGGATCAGCGGGATCGCCTTCTTCAACACCCAGTCGAACGAGACGAGCCGCGGCAGGTCGAGCGCGTCCGGGCTGGCGGAGCCGGGGTCGAACTCGACTTCGAGCGCGACCTCGCAGGGCGCGTCGTCAGTCTCCTCGGCGGCCGCTTCGCCCCCGTCGGTCGACGTCGGCGTCACTCGCCAGCAGCCACCGGCGTCGATGTCCTTCGTTATTTCCCAGTCGATCCGCTCGGGCGGCTCGACGCCGGTCACCTCGGAGCGAGCGGTGTAGGAGATCTTCCACCACGCGAACGTGAGCGCGTACCGGGTGCCGGGGCCGCCGTCGCCGGTGACCGTTTCGACCTCTCGGAGGTACTCGGAGTAGTTCGCGTACTGCGGGAAGTCGAGCAGGAACGCGTACACGTCTTCGGGGTTGGCGTACACCTCCGTGCTCACGACGAGTTCGTCCACGTACGTGGGTTCGCGTGACGCTTATTAAACGGTCCGGCGACCGAACCCGACCGACGGCCCTGGGGTGATTCCCGTCACAGTCGCGGCCGATTGCGGAGTGACGGCGAACACCGTCGAAGCCCCGCCCCGCACGGTACCGCTCCACACACCTCCCCGGCCTCGTCGCGCTCCTCGCGCCCCCCTCGGGCGCTCGGAGGCGCGCGCCGCTGTATTCAGGCGGGTTTGTTCGCCTCCTCGAGGGCCAGGATTCGCGTCGTCGGAACCCGGAACGGGCCGCCGAAGCCGCCGGATACATGGGGCTTCCGGCGCTCATACGGCTATGGCTGCCGACGAGCGCAACGCCTTCGAAGTGTACCGCGACCGGGTGGACCGACCGCTCGGGCGGTTGTTCCGCGAGTACGGGGCGTCCGAGGCGCACTGGCTCGTGATCGGGATGGTCGCCAACGTCGTCGCCCGGGTCGCGGGGCTGATCCCGCCGGTGGTGCTGGGCGTCGCCATCGACGCCGTCTTCACCGGCTCCGGCCCCTACACGCTCCCGATCGTTCCTGACGCGTGGCTGCCGACCGCGGAGGCCGCCCAGTTCCGCCTCTCAGTGATCCTCATCTTCGGGTCGTTCATCGTGACGGGCGTGTTCACGTACGTCTACGGCATCGCGGCGAACAACTTCGCGCACCGCGTGATGCACGCGGTCCGCACCGACTCCTTCGACCAGATGCAGCGGCTCGACATGACCTTCTTCGACGACAAGCAGACCGGCGAAGTCATGTCCGTCCTCAACAACGACGCCTCGAACCTGGAGGTGTTCTTAGACAACGCCCTCCAGAACTCCGCGCGCCTCGGCGTGATGGTGGTCGGGATCGCGACCGTCCTCCTCTACTACAACTACGAGCTGGCCGTGATCACCCTCGCCGCCATCCCGCTGATGTTCCTCTTCACGCTGTGGTTCATGCGCGCCGTCGAACCCCGGTACGTCGCGCAGCGCTCGGTCGTCGGCGACCTCAACACCGCCCTCGAGAACGCGCTCTCGGGCGTCGAGCTGGTGAAGACCTCCAACACGGAGGCCCACGAGAGCGAGCGCGTCGAGGACGCCTCCTTCTCGTACTTCCGGCGCACGATGTCGATCCTCCGGCTCAATTACGTCTACCGCCCCGGGATGGAGCTGCTCGCCGGGCTGGCGTTCGCCGCCACCTTCGCGGTCGGCGGCTTCTGGCTTGCGAACGGCCCGCCGGGCCCCTTCTCGACGGAGCTGACCGTCGGGACGTTCGTCACGTTCGTCCTCCTCACCCAGCAGTTCGTCGCCCCGCTCGCGGAGGTGTCAAACATCATCGACCAGTACGAGAACGCGAAGGCCTCCTGCGAGCGCGTGTTCGGCCTGCGCGACATCCCGGTCCGCATCGAGGACGACGACGACGCGATCGAACTCGGCGGCCAGACCCGGAGCGACGGCGGAAGTAAGCGCGGCCGCGGCGTCGACGGCACGGTCGACGACGCGACGGAGGACGCAGTTGACGACGCGACCGGCGACGCGGCCGACGCCGCGGCCGACCACGGCGGCGTGGCGGGCGCCGTCGAGTACGACGAGGTCTCCTTCGCGTACCCCGGGAACGCCCTCGTCGACCCCGAGGACGCCGACGAGGAGGTTCTCAGCGGCGTCTCCTTCTCGGCCGATCCGGGCGACACCGTCGCGCTGGTCGGACCGACCGGCGCGGGGAAGTCGACGCTGCTCAAGCTCCTCCTCCGGCTGTACGACGTGACCGACGGCGCGATCCGCGTCGACGGTCACGACGTCCGCGACGTGACCGTCGAAAGCCTCCGCTCGTCGGTCGGCTACGTCGCGCAGGACACCACGCTGTTCGACGGCACCATCGCCGAGAACATCCGCTACGGGCGGTTCACGCGGATCGATGAAGCGGACGCCGAGGAGAGCAAGGTGCGCGAGCGGGTCGTCGAGGCCGCGAAGGCCGCGGAGGCCCACGAGTTCATCGCCTCACTCCCGAACGGCTACGAGACGCGGATCGGCGAGCGCGGCGTGAAGCTCTCGGGCGGCCAGCGCCAGCGACTCGCGATCGCCCGAGTCGTGCTTCAGGACCCCGCGATCTTGATTCTCGACGAGGCGACCTCGGCGGTCGACACCGAGACGGAGATGCTGATCCAGCGCTCGCTCGACCGCCTCGCGGCCGACCGCACCACGTTCGTCATCGCGCACCGGCTCTCGACGGTGACCGACGCCGACACCGCCCTGGTGTTGGAGGACGGCGAGGTCGTCGAGCGGGGGAGCCACGACGAACTGCTCGCCGCGGACGGCCTCTACGCGAAGCTCTGGGGCGTTCAGGCCGGCGAGATAGACGAGCTTCCGGAGGAGTTCGTCGAGCGCGCCCGCGAGCGCCACGTCGACCGCGCGGTCGAGCGGGCGACGGAGAGCGAGGTCGACGCGGAGTCGCTCGACGACTGATCGGGAGACCGGTCGGCCTCAGTGGCCGGTGAAATATTCACCGGCGTCCCGTCGAGACGGGCGAGTGGCCTGAACCAGCGCCGTCGATCACTTCGTCTCGTCGCTTCGGGTCGGCTCGTGCGTGTCCGGTTCGGATGATCGGACCGTATTAACGGCTATGAGCGCGAGCAGACTCGCCGCAGCGAGGAAGAGAGTGGGTACGGCGATCTTGACGAGGAGGAGCACGCCGAGGAGTTCACCTGCGAGCGCGATGAGAAGGGCCACCGGTACGAGTCCGGCCGGCCGGTCCCGCGATTTCGAGGTCATACGCTGAACCGGTGGGAGACGGGATCGAGAGACGGTGAGGGCTCGGTGCTGTCGCGACCGTGTTCGTCCACGGACACAGGTCCGACCAGTAACGAAGGCGATAATAATCCTGTGGCGACTGACCTGGGAATCGCTCGGTGCGAGAGACGCGTTCCGTACGCCTCCAGGCTGTCGAAATCCATCGCTGACCCCGGGCTTCGACGATGCCGTGAGAGGCGGTGCGAATCAGTCGTCGCCGGAGATTTGCCCGGCCGCGTCGGCGTCGGCGTCCGGCACCGCGGCGGCGGGCGCGGGCGGCTCCTCGCGCACGTCGGCGCCCTTGCCCTCCGCGATGACCTCGGCGTACGCGTCGGGGAAGACGCGGACGAAGTCGTCGAGCGCGGCCTCCCAGTCGTCGAGCAGTTCGGCCGCGCGCTCGCTGTCGGTGTACTCGCGGTGGTTCTCGACGAGGCGGCGGAGCATCCGCTCGTCGGACCCCTCCAGCGTCTCGGAGACCGACACCATCCCGCGGTTCACCCGGTCGGCGAACCGGTCGTCGGGGTCGTACACGTACGCGATGCCGCCGGACATCCCAGCCGCGAAGTTGCGGCCGGTGTCGCCGAGGACGGCGATGACGCCGCCGGTCATGTACTCGCAGCCGTGGTCGCCGACGCCCTCGACGACGGCTCTGACGCCGGAGTTGCGGACCCCGAACCGCTCGCCGGCGACGCCGTTAACGTACATCTCGCCCGACGTGGCGCCGTACAGACAGACGTTCCCCGCGACGACGTTCTCGGTCGGATCGTACGACGCCTCCGCGGGCGTGTCAATCACGATCCGGCCGCCGGAGAGCCCCTTGCCGACGTAGTCGTTGGCGGCGCCGGACAGCTCCAGCGTGATCCCCGGCGCGAGGAACGCGCCAAAGCTCTGGCCCGCCTCGCCGTCGAAGCGGCACGAGACCGTGTCGTCCGGGAGCCCCTCGCCGCCGTGTTCGGAGACGATGCGGTTCGAGAGCGTCGCGCCGACCGCGCGGTCGACGTTGCGGATGTCGCGGGTGAGCGCGACCGGCGCACCGTCATCGATGGCGGGCGCGGCCTCGTCGATGAGGTCCCAGTCGAGCAGGTCGTCGATGCCGCCGTGCGCCTGCTCTCGGACCTTCGTGCGGGACTCGCCGGCGGGCTCGGCGATGACCGCCGACAGGTCGAGGTGCTTCGCCTTCTCGTGGTCGGTGTCGCGTTGGGCGAGCAGCCCGGGCCGACCGATGAACTCCGCCAGCTCGGTGTACCCCTGCTCGGCCATGATCTCGCGCAGCTCCTGCGCGATGAACGTCATGTAGTTGATGACGTGGTCCGGCTGGCCGGGGAACCGCTGGCGGAGGTCCTCGCGCTGGGTCGCGACGCCGACCGGACAGGTGTTCTCGTGGCACTGCCGGGCCATCACGCAGCCCGACGTGACGAGCGAGGCGGTGCCGAAAATGTACTCCTCCGCGCCGAGGGCGGCCGCGACCGCCACGTCGCGGCCGGTCCGCAGTCCGCCGTCGGCCGAGACGCGAATGCGGTCGCGCAGGCCGGTGGCGCGCAGCATCTGGTTCGCCTCCGCGAGCCCGAGCTCCCACGGGAGCCCGGCGTTCTTGATCGAGGTCTTCGGCGACGCCCCCGTCCCGCCGTCGTGGCCGGAGACGTGGACGACGTCCGCGTTCGCCTTCGCGACGCCGGCCGCGATGGTGCCGATGCCGGCCTCCGAGACCAGCTTGACGTTGACGTCGGCCTCGGGACTGGCGGCCTTCAGGTCGAAGATGAGCTGCTTGAGGTCCTCGATCGAGTAGATGTCGTGTTGGGGCGGCGGCGAGATGAGCCCGACGCCGGGGGTGGAACACCGGACGTGCGCGATCATCTCGTTCACCTTCTCGCCGGGGAGGTGGCCGCCCTCGCCCGGCTTCGACCCCTGCGCCATCTTGATCTGGAGCTCCTCGGCGTTCGCGAGGTACTCCGAGGTGACGCCGAACCGACCGGAGGCGACCTGCTTGACCGTACACTCCTTCTCGGTGTCGAACCGCTCCGGCGGTTCGCCGCCCTCGCCCGTGTTTGATTTCGCGCCCAGGCGGTTCATCGCGATGGCGTTGTTCTCGTGGGCCTCCGGCGAGAGGCTCCCGAGGCTCATCGCGGCCGTCGAGAAGCGCTCGACGATCGACTCGACCGGCTCGACCTGCTCGACCGGCACGGGGTCGCGGTCGGAGTCGAACTCAAGGAGGCCGCGCAGCGACTGGAGCTCCTCAGTCTGGTCGTTCACCAGTTCGGCGAACTCCTGATACTGCTCGTAGTCGCCCCCGCGGACCGCCTGCTGGAGCGTGCCGACCGTCTGGGGGTTCCAGCCGTGTTTCACGCCCGAGGAGCGGTGTTCGTACTCGCCGACGGTCTCCAGCTCGGGGTCAGCGCCGAAAGCCATCGCGTGGCGCGTGCGGAGGTCGTCTTCGATCTGCTCGATCCCGATCCCCTCGGTGCGGATCTCGGTCCCCTCGAAGTACTCGGCGACGAAGTCGGAGTCGAGCCCGACCGCCTCGAAGATCTGGGCCCCCTGGTACGACTCCATCGTCGAGATGCCCATCTTCGCCATCGTCTTGAGGAGCCCGTCCTCCAGCGCGTGCCGGTACGCCCCGAGCGCCTCGTCCTCGTCCGCGCCGTCCGGGCCGGCGACCACGTCGGCGATCGAGGCGTACGCGAGATACGGGTCAACCGCGTCGGCGCCGTAGCCGACGAGCGTCGCGAGGTGGTGGACCTCGTGCGGCTCGCCGGACTCGACGACGACGCCCGCGCGGTTGCGAAGCCCCTTGCGCACGAGGTGGTGGTGGACCGCGCCGGTCGCGAGCAGGCTCGGCACCGCGAGCCGGTCCGGCCCGACGGCGCGGTCGGAGAGGACGACCACGTCGGCCCCGTCCTCGATGGCGGCCGCGGCGTCCTCGCGGACGCGGCTCACGGCGTCGACCAGCGAGCCGTCGCGGTCGTAGGTGACGTCGACGGTGACGGAGGCGAACGCGGGGCCGTCGGACGCGCCCTCGTCCCCGGGGGTCCGTTCGCCCGGTCCGGGCAGGTCGCGAAGCGCTCCGGTCTCGGCGTCCGTCAGAACCGGCGTGTCGGCGACGATCTGCTCGGCGTGGGCCGGCGTCTCGGCGAGGAGGTTGCGCTGGTTCCCGATCCGGGTCTCCAGCGAGGTGACGAGCTCCTCGCGGATGTAGTCGATCGGGGGGTTCGACACCTGCGCGAACAGCTGCTTGAAGTAGGTGAACAGGGGGCGGTCGACGTCCGCCAGCACGGACAGCGGCGTGTCGTCGCCCATCGAGCCGACCGGGTCCTTCCCCTCGGTCGCCATCGGTTCGACGAGGTGGTTCAGCGAGTCGGTCGTGTAGCCGAACGCGGCCTGGTGGGCGCGGACGGTCGGCCTCGACTCTTCCCCGTCGCCCTCGGTGGTGGAGTCGGCGTCGATCCCCGCCGCGGCGCCGTCCTCGTCGGTAAGCGCGTCGAGGTCGACCTGCCCGTCCGCGACCCACTCGCCGTACTTCTCGTCGGTGAGCTCTTCGAACACCTCGTCGTCGGGGACGATCCGGCCCGCCTCGGGGTCGGCGACGAAGATCTCACCCGGCCGGAGCCGCCCGCGGCGGCGCACGTCGGCGGGCTCGGTCGGGAGCGCGCCCACCTCGCTGCCGACGACGAGGCGGTCGTCAGTCGTCACCTCGTAGCGGCACGGGCGGAGACCGTTGCGGTCTAGGACGCCGGCGACCTGCTCGCCGTCGAAGCCGATGACGAGAGCCGGCCCGTCCCACGGCTCGACGAGCGACGCGTGGTAGTCGTAGAAGTCGGCGCGGTCGTCGTTCATCAGGTCGTCGTCGCGGAACGCCTCGGGGATCAGCATCCGCAGCGCGTGCGGGAGGTCGCGGTCGGTCTGGAGGAGGAGTTCGAGCGCGTTGTCGACGCTCGCAGTGTCGGACTGGTTCGGGTCGTCGATCACCGGCTTGATCGTGTCTAGCTCGGCCCCGAACGCCGGGTGGTCGAGGTCGGTCTCGCGGGCCCGCATCCAGTTGACGTTCCCGCGGATCGTGTTGAACTCGCCGTTGTGGACGATGTTGCGGTACGGGTGCGCAAGGTGCCACGCGCCCAGCGTGTTCGTCGAGAACCGCGCGTGGACTAAGGCGACGTGGCTCGCGAACCGCTCGTCGGTCAGGTCCGGATAGTAGTCGGCGAGCTGCGACCCCTTCAACAGCCCCTTGTAGACGACGCGTTGCCGGTCGAGCGAGCAGACGTAGAAGCGGCCGGCGCCGTCGACCTCGGACACCGCGTTCTCGATCTCGCGCCGGGCGGCGTACAGCGCGCGGTCGAAGCCGAGCAGGTCGGGATCGGCGTCGTCGGCCCGGTCCTCCTCGCTGGTGAACCGCTGGGCGAGCCCCGCGCCCTCGACGGGGGCGACGAACACCTGCGACACCTCGGGCTCCGAGTCGAGGGCCGTCGCGCCGAGGTCGGAGTTGTCAGTCGGAACCGACCGCCACGCGAGCACCTCCAGCCCGTAGACGGCGCACACCTCGGCGATGACATCGTGGATTTCCGCCTGAACGCTCGGCTCCGGGGGCATGAACACGGAGCCGACCGCGTACTCTTCGGGGAGGTCCGCCTCGACGACGTCGCGGAATAACGCGTCCGGCCGTGCGACCATGATCCCCGCGCCGTCGCCGGTGTTTTCCTCGGCACCCGTCGTCCCGCGGTGTTCGAGGTTTTCGAGCAGAGAGACCGCGTCCGTGACGGTCTCGTGCGTGGGCGCGCCGTCGAGGTCGACGACGCCGCCGATCCCGCAGTTCGACCGGTCGTCCGTCGGATCCGCGAGTCCCCCCTCCTGACCCGAGGGCTCCGAGTCGCGTACGCCCCGGGTGGTACTACGTGACTTGGTCATACGTCTCGCTTCGAATGAACAGGTAAAGGCATGACCCTGATAGGGGTAGGATCCATCGTACACACATTAGGGAATATAAGGTAATTATTCATCACGGGTGGTGAACAATTAACACGGACCAGAATCGATCAAGTATCTCGGTTGCTAGCTCCCGGAATAATATTATATTTACTTATATGATACGTGCGACTTCGCTAGGGCGGTAGAAGTGCCAGATCGTCCAGTCGGAAGCTACTCTTCGAGGGGAACGAACGAGCCGTTGATGTCCCACTCGTGGATACAGTAGACGTTTCCGGGCTCCGCCGCGATCCGCCACCCGTCGGCCTCGTCGTCCCACCGCTCTTCGCGCCCGCACAGTTCGCAGGTGCGCTCCTCCGGCGGTGTGATGGTCACGCTCATGCGCGAGAGAACGGCACCGCCGAGCAAAAGCATATCGACGATGGGTGGCGGCCGAGGACCAGCGGTGAACCGCGCGGGTGAAGAGGCCACTCCGAGGTGGTGACCGCCCCGTCGCAGTTCACGAGTTGCGGCCGCGGCGCCGAGCGAGCAGCGACGCGCCCGCGATCGCCGCGGCCGACGCGACGGCACCGAACCCGGGGAGGTCGTACGCGGTCGAGCGTATCGGCGCGTCGTCGTATCCGAGGTCGCTCGGGGCGACCGCGTCGGAAGATGAACCGCTCGCCTCGGACGACGTCGACGACTCGGCCGAATCGGTCGACTGCGCGTCCACGCGCTCGTCGGCGCGGTTCGCGGTCGACTGCTCACCGCCCGAGGGGTCCGCAGGGCCGGGTCCGTCACCCCCGGTGAGGCCGCCGGTACCGAAGGCCTCGGACGGCCCCGCAGACGACGGGATATCGGTGCGACCCGGAGCGACCGAGATCCCTACGTCGGGGGGACGCGTCGAGCGATTCGCGTCCACGCCGGTCGACCCTCCCGTGGGGTCCGAACGGTTGCTGGCAGCGGCGTCGGCGGAGTCTGGTGGAGTAGTAGTGTCCGACGGAACGGCGGGATCAGCACCACTTCCGGCGTTAGCGGGGGCACTACCCGGACCGTCGCTCCCGTCCGACTCCCTACCTGTCGAACCACCCCCGGCGACCGGCCCGCCACCGGGGGCCGCCGACCCGCCGCCGCTGGCCGGCCCGCCGCCAGACGCGCTAGTGCCCGCCGTCGCCCCGGACGGGTTCGCCGCCGTCGGGCCGCCCGGCGCGCTCACGGCCGTCGATCCGTTGCCGCCGAACGCTCGGTCCGTCTCGACAGTTGCGTTGGCACTACGCGATTGATCTGTTCCGGCGGTCTCGTTGTCGCTGAGCGATTGGTTCGTTCCGACCGTTTCGTTACCACTGGGCGATCGGTTCGTTCCGACCGTTTCGTTACCACTGGGCGATCGGTTCGTTCCGACCGTTTCGTTACCACTGGGCGATCGGTTCGTTCCGGCCGTCTCGTTGCCACTAATCGATTGATTTGTTCCGGCCGTCTCGTTGCCACTGAGCGATCGGTTTGTTCCAGCCGTTTCGTTGCCACTAATCGATTGGTTCGTTCCAGCCGTTTCGTTACCGCTAATCGATTGGTTCGTTCCAGCCGTTTCGTTACCACTGAGCGATCGGTTCGTTCCAGCCGTTTCGTTACCACTGAGCGATCGGTTCGTTCCTGCCGTTTCGTTACCACTAATCGATTGATTCGTTCCGGCCGTCTCGTTGCTACTGAGCGATTGATTCGTTCCGGCCGTTCCCTCGGGCGTCGCGTTCTCCGCGAGGGAGTCGGCCGGATCGAGAGCACCGTAGGTCAGGTTGGTCGTCACGCGGTGACGGTCGTTCGCCGCGGTCTCGCGCAACCGATCGTCGTCGACTCGGAACGTGCCCTCGAACGTCTCGCCCGGATCGGGCGGTGTCTCGGTGCCGAACGCGTGCTCTCCGTCGGCGACGAGGAACAGGCCGTCTCGGTCGAGGTGGACCGCGGATTCGTTCGGCATCCGGCCCACTGCCTCGCCCTCGGTCGAACCGTTCGCGTCGTCCGCGTCTGCCGGTGCCACTCCGAACGACAGGCCGTCGAGACGAGCGAGGTCCTCCCCGCGTTCCAGCGACGCGTTCGCGGCCGCAGGAAGGCCGGTGAGTCCGGACGCATTCACCCCGCACACGACCGTGTCGTTCGCGGTCGCAGTCGCGGCGGGTGCGAGCGTTCCGTCGGCGATCGCCTCGCGTATCTCGGTCGCGTTCGCGAAGTCGCCCGCCGAGGCCGCCCGCGTCGTGTACGCGGTCAGGTTGCCAGTCGAGCGGGGTCCGACCGTGACCGTGGCGGCATCTGTGGCGGTCTCGGTGCCGTGTTTCGACCGCAGCGTGAGATTATACGTTCCGGGCGAGAGCGGGTCAGTATGGCCCGTGACCGACTCGATGTCAACTCCGGACCCCGTCGTGACGAACGCTGAAGAGTTCGGCGACGCATACGTGTTGACCGATACGGGAGTGGGTCCCGTATCAGTAGTTGTCATTTCGAGTGCTGTTGTACTGTTACCTGTCGTATTGGCAAGAACAAGTTCCAAATCTGGGACACTATGAGACAAAGAAGTCTTGATAGAGTCCGCATAAGCAACTCGGCTGGGGGAATCATTCAAACTGATGTCTTTTTTCTCTCGCCCAATAATGTCAAATTTTCTTGTGTTTCCAGTATTCGTGTGAATATAATATGTACCTGAAGATAGCAGTGAAGTGTTATACTGAATGTAGGATGAATTATTCACCCGCGTGCCTACTGAAACGACACGGGTTGTGTTGTCCTTACTAATTTTGTGTAATTCGACACTTTTTGGGTCTGAAGGACTTCTATAACAAATGGGTTGGCCAGAATATACTGGTTTATTTAGCGACTCGTTACGTTTAATGTGGATACCTTCTGAGCAGGAGACGTTTGTGCTAACAGTGGTTATTGAAATAACACCGCCATCTGCAACACCGTCGGAAACAAACTGCTCATTAAGATCAGAGTTACGAAGCAGCTCGGAATCCCTCGGAGAAATCCAGTCACCACCGCTATAGTCACGTGCTAGTTGAATAGCAACAGCATAACGATTACTGCGGAAAATACCACGCTTGTAAGTTGTAGTGTTGAAATAGAGAGAGACATTGTCATTCCATCCTGTCAGGACTTTCGAATTAGCTATTATATTATCTTTTAGAATATATCCAGTTGAATTGACTGGATGAAGTGATACAAAGAATGGAGTCTTTTCATCAATTGTATCAGAAACTCTGGCGAAAGAAACTACAATTTTATTTCTCTGTGGACTGCTATATGATCGATTATGGAAATATACATCTGCGGTAACAATGCGCCCACTATCAGTGGACAATGCCGAAGAGGTCATATTGGGGGGTAATTGTTCTAAAGTGCTATAATCAGAATCACCAAGAGTGGAGTTAGCAACAAGAAAAGCCTTGACATCACCTCCAGGGTGTGCTGTATCCACAGAAATTGATTCTTTCTGATTGAAAGTATTTATAGAGACACCTCGTTGTCCAATCACTTCATTCTCATCGTCACGTGTGATGAATAATGTAGAATTTGTATTCCCACTAAGATTGTCAACTGTTATTCCAATTGTTGTGGGTGTATTTCGATGTAACTGTGGTGAGCCAGTCGCCTGATCTGGGACGTTAAGAGTACCGTCAATGATTTTGAACGGACTTGTATTTGACACATCTTGTATTTCTCTAGAAGGATGTGTAGAACTATTAGTGACGCCGACACTATATGTTAGCTTCTCTGATTTACTTGCGTTATTTGTGGCAATTCCAGATATTTGAGCAGAGTCAATTTGTATTGAGTGAGCCGTTTTATTGGGACGAATAGTTGCTGTTAAAAATGACTTATGGTCAGAATTCAGGTAGGAAGTATTAGTTACAGATCCATTTTGAATGCTATTAATTGATATTGAAGCAGAAGAGGTGCGAACACCTTTTGATTTAACGCTAGTCAGGTTCACAAACAATTTGATACTTTGAACACTGTCTGCTTGATTTAATATAATGCTTATATTACTAATGTTTTGACTGGATTTGCCTACCCGAAGACTATCTGGACTGCCAGATTTATTTAAATAGACGCTCTGATCAGAATTTTGGGCTGTAACGGTATTTGCGCCGAGCAGTAGCGCAACAGTAACAATTACCAGACAGGCAACTATTCCGACCGACACCCATCGAAGCGATCGCGTTCGGATCATGGCGAACGGGCCGCGGATGCCAAGCGATAGCTCTCGGAACGGCCGAGGTCGACAGTCGACCCGGCGACCGCGAGGCGCGTCTTGTACCCGCGGGATCTCTCACTCCGGCCGATCGTTTATAAATGACTTACGGAGGTGAAAGCTTCCGCTCGAGAAAATAATCGCATGACTGCGGCGCCACGAGTGCGGAGATGAGTTTCGAAAACGGGTGGAACGTGGGTGGGAAGGCGAAGCGGTCGTTAGAAGCGGTCAGTGCTCGACCGCTTCCATCATCGAGAGGAGTTGGTCAGACTGGTCGATCTCGACGGGATGGACGCCCACCAGCGCGATCACGTCGTCGTCGTGCTGGACGGTGCCGATGTAGACGAGGACGGGAATGTCTTCGACAGAGCCGCTCTGACCGCCGTCGCCACTGACCTCCGCGCTGACGGTGGTTTCGAGGATCGAGACGGAGGTTTCCTCGTCGAGGATCGTCCGAGTCTCCTCACCGCGCTTCTCGATGTCGTCGGCTTGGATGTCGGTGCCGTTGCCGCCGATCCCTTGCTGGTCGACCTGACTGAGGAGCCGCCGGATGAGCTCCGCGTCGTCGGCCCGGACGAGCGGATTGACCGACTGCCCGCCGATCGAAGCGTTGGGGGTACTCGCCACGAACAGCGCTGATCCCACCGTCTGGTTGGTGTAGCGGGCGATCCACGTCGTCGCGGACACGTCCGCGTTCACGCCCGCGGCGTTGAACTCCTGATCGATGGTGAACGACTCCGGATCCTCACCGGAGAACCCCTCGGCGTACGCGCTCTCCGGGATGCGCGCCGGTTCGGCGTCGAACTCGTAGCTCCCGTCCTCGCCGGCGCACCCGGCGATTGCGACCGAAGTCGACGCTGCGAGCGCCGCGAGCAGCCCACGTCGTTTCATGCGTTCGGGTAGGTCTACGCAGTTCTTTAACCCTATCGGCGCGGGTATCGGTCGCGAGAACCCCGCAGCCGAAGGCACAAAGTTCACGTCGGGCCGCGCGCGACGTGAGGCAAATGGAACGCCGAGGACAAACCGGGCTGGTGGAAGCGCTCTTCTTGGACGTGGTCCGCCTCCACGAGACGTGGATGGAAGTCGTCTTCCCGCGACAGCTCGACCCGAGCGCGGTCCTGGGGAAGTGGAAGCCCGAGACGGCCGTGCAGTCGGTCGGCTACTACCTCTGGGCCGTGCTAGGTGCGCCGCTCGTCGCGGTCGCGTACCCACTGCTGCTCGTCGGGTTCGCCACGCGCTACTACGCGGCGAAGCTCGACTCGGCGGTCACCCGGATCGGCGTCGCCGGCGCGGTCGTCGTCGCCGCCGTCGTCTGGGGGACGCTCACGGTAATCACGCACCTTCAATTACCCTTTGACGCCGTGATTGCGGTCGGCGCCGCCAGCGCGGTCGCCGTCGTCTCGGCCGCCTTCGCCGCCGGCTTCTCGAAGCTCGGCGGGCGGTTCGTCAGCGTGTTGCTCGCGTACCCGTTCGCGATGACGGCGCTGTTCTTACCGCCGGTTGTCGCGGCGCTCGTCACGCCGACGTTAGAGGAGCTGATCCTCCCGCCGAGCTACGAGCTCGCGCGGTGGATCCTCGACACGTTCCTCTCGGTGGGCGGGATCAACGAGACGCTCCGCGGCGCGTTCGACTTGGAGACCTTCGGCGAGCAGTGGGGGCTACCGGGACTGGGATACGTCCTGATGTGGATCGGCATCTCAGTTCCGCTCGGGTGGTTCCTCGGACTGCTCGTCGCGCTGGCGAACCTGATCCGACCGGCCGAAGACACCTGACTGGAGTCTCGGACGGGCGGTCGAGGTGGGAGCCCCGTTTCTACGGCCGTGCGGCTTCCTCACTCGTCGAAATCGTACGTCTCGCTGGCCGTTTCGAACGCCGACGCCGAGCGCTCTCGTTCTCGCCGCCGCTCGCGTTCGGCGATCGCTTCTGGATCCGGGCTCGCGTCGTCGTCGATGCGGGCGATCGACTCGTGGACTTTGGCGTGACACCAGCGGCACAGGCCGACCGTGATCTCGTGGGAGTCGTCGCCGCCGTACGAGAGGTGGTGTTCCTCGACGAGCGGGCGGGAGTCGTCGTGAGCCAGGCGCACGTTTTCGAGCCCGCACCGGACACACGTCTTCGCGTCGGTCGTCGACCGATAGTGGGGGCACGCGCGCCACTCGCCGTCGGCACCGACGTGGCAGTCGTAGCTGTCGGCGCGTCGGGCGGCCGCGAACTCGGGATCGTCGCCCGCCCGGGTCAGCGCGAAGCGGCACCGGCCGTCGTCGGTGAGGTGGTCGCAGACGCCGGCGACCGCGTAGGGGTCGTCGACGCCGACGGGCGTCCCGTCGGGGGTGCGTTCCATACCCGTCGGTGGGGGTGGAGTCACTTCAATTCGGTCGGCCACGGCGTGCGGCCGTCGCGGAAGGCGTCGGGGCCGTTCAGACGAGACTGCGGAAGGCGTCGGGGCCGTTCAGACGAGGCTGGCACCGTCGAAGTCCGTGCGGCCGTAGTCGATGTCGAGCAGTCGGAGGAGGGTGGGGGCGACGTCGAGGAGGTCAGCGTCGTCGACCGTCGCGTCAGGGTGGTCGACGAACAGCGCGGCGTCGTCGAAGGCGTGCATTCCCGTCCGCGGTCCGTCGGGGTCGAAGACGCCGTCGTGGGGACGGAACCCGGACTTGAGGTCGAACCCGTCGTTCGGGAGGACGACGAGGTCGGGAGCGATGGCGGCGTGGTCGCCGCGGAACACCGTCTCGCGGTCGACGACGCGGTCTGCGACGGGATTCCCGTCGGGGCCGGTCCACGACTCCAGCGCCTCGCGTAGCTCCGCGCGCGTCGCCTCGTACTCGTCCTCGGGCACGACGCCGTTCGGCTCGCGGCCCTCCACGTTGAGGTAGAAGCGGCCGGGGACGAGCGAGTACGCGCGGGCGTCGTCGTCGACGTCGGCCAGCGAGTCGGGGTCGTCGTCCGCGTAGGAGATCCACCCCTCGCGTTCGAGCCACTCGTTACAGTACACGTCGTACCGCAGGCGCCTGAACCCGTGCGTCGAGCCGACAACGAGCGTGACGTCGCTCGGGAGCGCCTCGCGGATCGAGCCGACGTGTTCGTCCATGGCGGCGTGGAACGAGAGCAGGTCCTCGCGGTGCTGGCCGCCGTCCTCGTAGTCGCCCCACAGGAAGTGGTTGACCCGGTCGGGAGCGGTGAAGACGCCGACGAAGAGGTCCCAGTCGTCGCGCTCGACGTACCGCTCGAAGGCCTCGGCGCGGGCGTCGAGTGTCTCGCGGGCGTGGTCTAGGAACGCGGTCTTGTCGGCCTTGTGTCCGAGTTTCGCGTTGACGGACAAGCGGTAGTCGCTGTCGGCAAGGTACTCGCGGAACTCGTCGGGATGCGCGGCCGCGTCGAGGTCGGGGGAGAGGTAGCCTGAGACCATCCGCTGGACGGTCCGCTGCGGCGGGAACGTGACGGGGACGTTCATCACGGTCGCGTCCAGTCCCGCGTCGGTCGCGCGGTCCCAGACCCGGGGGCGCTGCACGTCGCGTCCCATCGGCACGTACGTGTCGTAGGAGCCGACTTCTCGGTCCTGAAAGCCGTACACGCCGGTCTCGCCGGGGTTCGTCCCCGTCGTGAGGCTCGGCCAGCAGGCGCTCGACTCCGCCGGGACGATGCTGTCGATCTGTCCCCCCTCACCGTCGTCCGCGATCGCCGACAGCGTCGGGAACGTCTCCGGGTTGTCGGCGACGAGCCGGTACGAGAGGCCGTCGATCCCGATGAACGCCACGCGCGGCGTGTCGCTCCCTCGCAGCCGGTCGAAGAGGCCCATACACACTCATCTGCGGTCGAGGGCAAAAGGATTGACATCGGACGCTCCGGGGAGTGCGGTCCGACGGGCCTCGGAGTCGAAGCGCTTGTTGGGTCGAGTTCGTCATGTCGGTAACGACCGGGGCGTCCGCGACGGCCCCGGACCCGCGACGACCGCGCGCTGGCGTCGCCGCTCCGCTCGGGAGGGGCCCCGTCCGCCTCGGAGCGCCTCGGGAGGCTTTTTATTCGCGACCTCGGAGGGGTTCGACATGGAGACCCGACGCGCGCTGCTCGTCGACGCGTTCGCCGCGGAGCCGCTGGCCGGGAACGCCGCCGGCGTCGTCCCCGACGCAGAGGGGCTGAGCGATGAACAGCTGGCCGCCGTCGCCGCCGAGCTCGGCGCCTCGGAGACTGCCTTCCTGACCGGGGCCGACGGCGCGGCCGACGACCGGCTCCGGTACTTCTCGCCGACCACGGAGGTCGACCTCTGCGGGCACGCCACGATCGCGATCTACGGCGCCCTGTTCGCCGAGGGAGCGATCGACGGCGGCGAGCGCACGCTCCGCACGAACGTCGGCGACCTCAGCGTCGCGGTCGACGACGACGGCACCGTCTGGATGCGACAGCAGGCGCCGAGCGTCGAGGTCGTCGACGTCGATCTCGACCGGGTCGCGGCCGCGCTCGGCGTCGACCCCGCCGCGCTCCGCGACGTCGGCGCGGACCTCCCCGCCGCGGTCGCGTCCACGGGCCTCCCGTTCCTTGTCGTCCCAGTGAACTTCTTGGAGCGGCTCGGCGAGGCCGACCCGGACGACGCGGCCGTCGAGCGCCTCTCCGAGGAGTTCGACGTCGCCGGCGTGTACGCGTTCTCCTTCGACGCGCTCGACGCCGACTCGACGGCCCACGGTCGGGCGTTCGTGCCCTCACTGGGGATCTCCGAAGACCCGGTCACGGGCACCGCGAGCGGAGCGGTCGGCGGATACCTCCGTCACGTCGACGCCTTCGACGGGGACGAGCCGGACGAGCTCCGCTTCGAGCAGGGCCACTTCCTCGACCGACCGGGCCGCGTGCGCGTGCGAGTAGAGGCGGACGGCGTCCGCGTCGGCGGCCGGGCGACGGTCGCGCTCGACGGTGAGATCCGGATCCCCGGCGGCGAGGACGACGAGATCATCGAGGCGTGATCCCGTCGCGGAGACCGAACGTTTAGCATCGCTCGCGACGTACCGAAACCATGGAATTCGACCTTCCACGCGCGGCAGCGATCCTCGTACTGATCGTCGCGGTCGGCGCCGGCGGCCTCATCGGCGCGGAGATGATGCCCCTCCAGACGACCCTGATGATGGTCGTCCCGTCGATGCTCGTCTTCGGCGGGCTCGCGTTCGCGATCGGCGTGAAACACGGCGAGTTCCGGGCGGGACACGCCTGAACCGATCGAAGGGGCGGCCGAGACCCGCCTCGTAGCGAAACGGTAACGGCCGCCACCTCGGGCGGTCGCGGATCACGACCCTTTTGAAACGCCGTTGCGAACCGGGAGCCGTGCTGCCCGGGTCGCCACTCCTCGAACTGCTGTTGATCGCCGTCGGCGTCGCCCTCCTGTACGCCGGCGCCGAACTGCTCGTCGCGGGGGCGAGGGACCTCGCGCTCGCCGTGGGGCTGAAGGCGTCGACGGTCGGCGTCACCGTCGTGGCGTTCGCGACGACGGCCCCGGAGCTTTTCGTCTCCCTGCTCGGCGCCGTCACGGTGTCGACGGACATCGGACTCGGCGCGATCGTGGGCTCGAACATCGCGAACATCGGGCTCGTGTTGGGGGTGTCGGCGCTGATCCGCCCGCTCAACGTCTCCGACACGGTGTTTCGCCGTGACGTCCCGTTCATGGTGCTGGCCGCGCTGCTGTTGGTCGGCCTCGGTTGGGACGGGCGGATCGGGTTCCTCGACGGCGTCGTGCTGCTCGGGACGCTCGTGGCGTTCACCGCCGCGGTGCTGCGACGCGTCCGGGAGAACCAGTCGGCGATCACCGACAGCGAGCGGGACGAGATGCCGGACGCGAGGGCCCGCGACATCGCGATGGTCGTCGCCGGGATCGCGGCGCTCGTCCTCGGCTCGCGGTGGCTGATCGACGGCAGCGAGTCGCTGCTGGCGGCCGCCGGCTTCTCGGACATCTTCATCGGACTCACCGTGCTGGCGCTCGGCACGTCGCTGCCGGAGCTGGCGGCCAGCGTCGTGGCCGCGGTGCGCGGCGAGGCGGAGTTCAGCGTCGGCAACGTCGTCGGCTCGAACATCTACAACATCCTCGCCGTCATCGGCATCGTGGCCGTCGTGACGCCCATCGGCGTCGCCCCGGGCGTTCGCGGCTTCGAGTTCCCCGCGCTGCTCGCGTTCACGGCCGTCATCGTCGGCATCATGGCGTACAGCGAGCGGATCACCCGCGTCGACGGCGCGGTCCTCACCGTCGGATACGGGGCCTTCGTCTATCTGTTGCTCCCGTAGCGCGGACGGCCGGACCCCGGTCGACGCGCCCCCGCGGAGTCGGAGCAGAACCGACGGCTATTCCGTCGCGGGCGACCGAGTCGGCGTCGTGATAGCGATCGTCGTCAGCCGGGCCGACAGCGCCTCGGCGCACATCGGCGAGCGGCTGCTCGAGGTCGGCGACTGGGAGGCGCGCGAGGACGAGTCGCGCCCCGACGCCGACGGGGGCGCAACGTACTACCGGGCGGCGGGATTCGAGCTCCGCGAGTTCGACGACCTCCACATCCGCCTGTCGGACCCGGCCGCCGCGTTCGACTGCGACCCCGAGTTCCTCGCGTTCGTCTCCAGACACTCGGGGGAGACGGGCGAACTCCTGACCGCGCACCTCACCGGGAACTTCGGCGAGGCGAAGTACGGGGGCGACCCCGAGTCGCTGGCGCGGGCCGCGCCGGGCGCGGAGAAGCGCGCCGTCGAGGCGCTCGCGCGACATGCCCCGGAGGGGTACGAGGTCGGCATCGAGTGTACCCACCACGGGCCGACGGGCGTCTCCGTGCCGTCGCTGTTCGTCGAACTCGGCTCCGACGAGCCGCAGTGGGAGGACCCCGAGGCGGCCGCGGCGGTCGCGCGGGCAGTCCTCGACCTGCGCGGGACCGGCGCGGACGTAGTCGGCGAGGGCGTCGCCGACGCCGCGACCGCGCCGCGCCCCCGTCACGTCGTCGGCTTCGGCGGCGGCCACTACGCGCCGCGGTTCACCCGTATCGTCCGCGAGACCGAGTGGGCGGTTGGGCACGTCGGCGCCGACTGGGCGCTCGCCGACCTCGGCGCGCCCGAGGCGAACTGCGACGTGATCGAGGCCGCCTTCGAGCGGAGCCGCGCCGACCGGGCCGTGATCGACGGTGACCGCCCCGACCTCGCCGCGGTGGTCGAGGACCTCGGTCACCGGGTCGTGAGCGAGACGTGGGTCCGCGAGGTCGGCGATGCTCCGATCCCGCTCGTCGAGCGGCTGGAGGCGGCGATCGGACCGGTCGACGAGGGGTTGCGGTTCGGCGCGGTCGCCGACGAAGTCCCCGAAACGGCGGGGACCGAGGCGGAAGACGCCGGTGGCGACCGGGCGGACGGCACCGGCGGCGACGGGGCAGCGGTCCGGGTCCGCGACCTTCCGGCGGACCTATGCTCGCGGGCGCAGGGGCTCGACGCCGCCGCGACGCGGGAGGCGGTCGAGCGCGTCGCCGTCGCGTTCGACACGGAACAAGGCGGCACCCGCGCGGCGGGGCGGGTCGCGTTCGCGACGACTCCGGAGACGCCGGGGTACGCGGACCTCGTGGACGGGTTGGCGGCGGTGTTGGAGACCGGGTACGACGCGGTCGAGGTGGCGGCCGACCGGAACGCGGTGGTCGCCCGCGAGACCGCGTTCGACCCGTCGCTGGCGGCCGAACGAGGCGTACCGGAGGGGCCGGCGTTCGGCCGGCTCGCCGACGGGGAGGCGGTCGAGGTCGACGGCGCGACCGTCGAACCAGACGACGTGTCGCGAGCGCGGACGGAGCGGTTCCCGATCGACGGCGACGCCCTCAAATAATTTATAAAAGCCCGTGCGGCCGGCGGATCGACCGCGTCAGCCGTACTCGCTCGGGTCGGCCGCGAACGCCGGAGATTTCGGCGTCCGACCTGCGTCAGACGATCGGGCAAAAATAAATACGTCCGGGTCGCAACGACACCATATAATGGACTCCATCGTTGAGGACGCCATCGACGAAGCCGAAGAGGCCCCCGCAGAGGACGCCGGGGGAGCCGGCGAGAGCGCCGCCGGAGGGAGCGCCGGCGCGCCGCCACAGACCGGGACGATGACCGACGACGAGCTGCAGGACGTCCTCCAAGACCTCCAGACGAACATCACGGTCGTCGGCTGCGGGGGCGCCGGCGGCAACACGGTCAACCGCATGACTGAGGAGGGGATCCACGGCGCGAAGCTGGTCGCCGCCAACACGGACGTCCAGCACCTCGTCAACATCGAGGCCGACACGAAGATCCTCATGGGCCAACAGAAGACGCAGGGGCGCGGCGCGGGCTCCCTCCCGCAGGTGGGCGAGGAGGCCGCCATCGAGTCCCAAGAGGAGATCCAAGACGCCATCGACGGCTCCGACATGGTGTTCGTCACCGCCGGGCTCGGCGGCGGCACCGGGACCGGCTCGGCGCCGGTGGTCGCGAAGGCGGCCCGCGAGTCTGGCGCGCTCACCATCGCCATCGTCACGACCCCGTTCACGGCCGAGGGCGAGGTCCGACGCACGAACGCCGAGGCCGGCCTCGAACGCCTCCGCGACGTGAGCGACACGGTCATCGTCGTCCCCAACGACCGCCTGCTCGACGCGGTCGGGAAGCTCCCCGTCCGGCAGGCGTTCAAGGTGTCCGACGAGGTGCTGATGCGCTCGGTGAAGGGGATCACGGAGCTCATCACGATGCCCGGGCTCGTCAACCTCGACTTCGCCGACGTTCGCACGGTCATGGAGAAGGGCGGCGTCGCGATGATCGGCCTCGGCGAGTCGGACTCCGACTCGAAGGCGCAAGACTCGGTGAAGTCCGCGCTGCGCTCGCCGCTGCTCGACGTCGACATCTCGGGCGCGAACTCCGCGCTGGTGAACGTCACCGGCGGCACCGACATGTCCATCGAGGAGGCGGAGGGCGTCGTCGAGGAGATATACGACCGGATCGACCCCGACGCCCGGATCATCTGGGGGACCTCCGTCGACGACGAGCTCGAAGGCGAGATGCGAACCATGATCGTCGTCACCGGGGTCGAGTCGCCGCAGATCTACGGGAGCAACGGCGAACCGCCGGAGGGCGGCGCCGCTTCCGCCGACGTCGAGGACATCGACTACGTGGAGTAGTCGCCCCGTCCCGAGCCGCATCAAAAGGTAAAAACCGTCTCGTCTCGAATTCGCTGGTAACATGGACGTTCCGTACGACCTCAACAGCTACATTCGGGTGCTGAAGCTGGCGAGCACGCCGAGCACCGACGAGTTCCTCCAGGTGTCGAAGATCGCCGGCGCCGGGATCCTGCTCATCGGGTTCATCGGCTTCCTGATGTTCGCGATCATGAGCCTCCTCCCGGGGGTCGGCGCGTAATGCCGATCTACTCGGTCAAGACGACGGCGAGCCAGGAACGCACCGTCGCCGACATGCTCGCCGAGAAGGAGACGCCCGAGATCCAGGCCGTCATCGCCCCCGACCAGCTCACGAGCTACGTGATGGTCGAGGCGACCGACGGGGCCGCGTTCGGCCGGATTCTCGACGAGATCCCGCACGCCCGCGGCGTCATTCAGGGCGGCGACGGCCCGGCCGAGAGCCCCTTCTCCGAGGTCGAGCACTTCCTCTCGCCGACCCCGGACGTGGAGGGGATCGCCGAGGGCGACATCGTCGAGCTGATCGCCGGCCCGTTCAAGGGCGAGAAGGCGCGCGTCCAGCGGATCGACGAGGGGAAAGACCAGGTGACCGTCGAGCTGTACGAGGCGACCGTCCCGATTCCGGTGACGGTCCGCGGCGACCAGATCCGCGTCCTCGACAGCGAGGAACGGTAAGGCCTCCGGCCGGCCGATCGGCGCGGCGGCGGACGAGGAAGCGCGAGCCGGCCCGACCGTCTGACGCCAGGATCGCACGCAACGACAAGGGCTTTATTCGACGACGACGGACCGTAGCGATATGTTCGGCCACGGCGCGCCGGCGGTGTTGAGCGTGATTCCCGACACGTTCACGTTCGCGTGGATCGTCGCGATCCTCTTCGCGACGGCGTGGCTGCTCGACGAGCGCGGGCTGGCCGCCGGTCGCGCGCTCGCGGCCGGGACGTGGGCGCTGTTCGGGCTCTTCTGGCTGTCGACGGTGCCGTACTTCGCGTTCGAACACCAGAGCTACGTCGAGTCGATCCTCGCGCTCGTCGGCTTCCCCGCCAGCGTGTACGCGGGGTATCTCCTCTACGACGGGCGCGCGTCGCTTTTCACGCTCACGCGGGCCATCGCGATCATGCTCTTCATCTACCTCCCGTTCGAGACGATCCCGGCGTTCACCGTCGGCGGGGTCGCGGTCCCGGAGCCCCGCCGGATCCTCATCGAGGTCGTGGCGACGCAGACCGGTGCGCTCATCGACCTGCTCGGGTACGCGCCGGAGGCGGTGACGAGCAGGGAGGGGTACGAGGCGGCGTACTCGTGGACGCTGGACGACGGCCACACCGTCATCATCCACATCGTACTGGCGTGTACGGGGCTGGGGAGTATGGCCATCTTCGGCGGCCTCGTCGCCGCCGTCGAGGCGCCTCTCGCGCGGAAGCTCCGCGCGCTCGCGGTGTCGATCCCGCTCATTTACGTCCTGAACATCTTCCGGACGACGTTCATTTCGGTGGTGTCTGGCAACCAGTACATGCACTGGTACCCGGACCTGGTGATGACGATGTTCGGCGCGACCGACCCGTACAGGGTGTCGTTCCTCATCTCCGACCGGATCATGAGCCAGCTGCTGGCGGTCGTGGCGCTCATCGCGATCACCTTCCTCGCGGTGCGCGAGCTGCCCGAGCTCGCGGTCATCTTGGAGGACGTCCTCTACCTCATCACCGGCGAGGAGCACGACCTGACCGAGGCGCTCGACCTGCCGCGCGAACCGACGAACCGATAGGGCGGCGGGTCCGGGACGGCCCCGCTTTGGAGACACTATATATTGCTATATAGCAAGCTATAGACGTAGCGGGCCGGAACGGTCGGTCATGACTCCGAGGGCGCGAGACGGACCGTCGGGCGCCGGTCCGAGAGCGCGGTCGCGCGGAGGTGGGCGGCGGTGATAGGCGGGGTCGACCCGTTCGTCTACCTCGAGACGAACGTCGCGAAGCTGGCGTTAGCGACCGCGCTCGGCATGTTCCTCGGGCTGGAGCGCGAGTGGTCGCAGAAGTCGGCGGGGATCCGGACGTTCGCGCTCGTCAGCCTCGCGGCGGCGGTGTTCTCGCTCGTCGACGAGCCCGGGCTGCTCGTCGTCGGCGGCGTGCTGGTGGTCGCCAGCGCGGTGTTACTGGCGGTCCGGAGCTTCGTCGAGGCCGAGGTCGACGGGCTCTCGCTGACCACGTCGGCGTCGCTGCTCGTCACGTACGGGGTCGGGGTGCTCGTCGCCGAGGAGTTGTTCATCGAGTCGGTGACGGTGGCGGTGCTCTCGTCGCTGCTCTTGGTGTTGAAACGGGAGCTCCACCAGTTCGCGTGGGGGCTCTCGCGCGAGGAGGTGCGCAGCGCGGTGGAGTTCACCATCCTCGCGTTCGTCGTCTTCCCCCTCCTCCCCGCCGAGACGATCGACCCGTGGAACGCGGTCCAGCCGCGGCTCGTCTGGTCGCTCGTGGTCGCGGTCAGCGCCATCGGCTTCGTCAACTACGTGCTGGTGAAGCGGTATCAGGGGCGCGGCTACGCGGTGACCGGGTTCTTCGGCGGGCTCGTCAACTCGACGGCGGTCGTCGCCGAGATGGCGAAGCGCGCGAAGGGGCGCGCCGACCTCGGCGAGATCGCGGTGGGGTCGATCCTGCTCGCCAACGCCGCCATGGCGTTCCGGAACGCCGCGGTCGTGGCCGTCTTCGTCCCCGAGGCGGCGCTCGTCGTCGGCGCGCCGCTCGGCGCGATCACGGTCGCGGGGATCGGCGTCGCCGTGTGGCGGAGCGACTGGCGGACGACGATGGAGGCGGAGCTCACCTCGCCGTTCAGCCTCGGGAACGCGCTCACGTTCGGCGCGCTCTTCCTGCTCGTGCTGCTCGCCTCCGCGGTCGCCGAGCGGACGTTCGGCGCTGGCGGGTTCGTCGCCACCTCCTTCCTCGCGGGGCTGGTGTCGTCGGGGACCTCGACGACCACGGCGGTCTCGCTGCTCGGGACCGGACAGATCGGCGTCGACACCGCGGTCGCGGGCGTGGTCGCCGGGACGGCCGCCAGCATCCTGGTGAAGACGGCGTTCGCGGCGAGCATCGCGCGCGAGCTGGTCAGGCCGGTGTTCCTGTGGAACCTCCTGTTGATCGCCGTGGGCGTGGTCGCGGGGGCGCCGCTGTTGCTGTTGTGAGGGCCCGCTGAGTCCGGTGGGCGAAGTGGGTCAGGCAGCCCGTCGGACCGGCCTCAGGAGATGTGTGCGGCGATGTCCGTCGACGACATCATCCCGACGTAGTCGTCGTCGACGACCGGGAGGTGTTTCACGCCGTACATGGTCATCATCGCGGCGACCTCCTCCAGCATGAGGTCCGGCGTCACCGTCTCGACGTCCTCGGTCATCACGTCGCGGACCGTCGTCGCCTCCGGGTCGCTCCCGTCGGCGACCGCTCCGACGACGTCGCTCTGCGTGAGGATACATCCTCCGCCCGTCGTCACGACGAGCGCACTGATGTTCTCGTCGCGCATCCGCCGGGCGGCCTCCCGGAGCGGCGCGTCCGCCCCGATCGTCTCCAAGGGCGTCGACATCACGTCCGCGACGCGGGTCCTGTCGTCGAGATCCATACCGCGCTGTGTGTTACCATGTTTCATTACTCTTCCGGAACGCACAACGCGACGCGATCTCGACTCGGACGCGGCGCCGTCATGCGGCCTCGGGCCGTCCCGGCGCCCGACCCGTCAGCCTCGCCGCGAGAGGTACGCCGTGAGGTCCGTCGTGGAGACCATGCCGATCGGTCTGTCGTCGCCGTCGGTCACCGGGAGGTGGGTGTAGCCGTGTGCGGTCGGCTCCGCCAGCTCCGCGACGGTGTCTTCGCGGCCGACCGTGACCACGTCGGTCGTCATGAACGCCTCGACCGGCGTCCGGTCTTTCGGGTCGTTGTCCCGGACGAGGGCGACGAAGTCCGTCGCAGTGATCAGCCCGGCGAGGGCCCCGTCGGAGTCGAGGACGAGGAGAGAGCTACCCCCGGACTCGCGCATCTGCTCCGCCGCGTCGGCCGCCGCGGCCCCGCGTTCGATAGTCGTCAGGTCGGTCGACATGAGTCGATCTACCGGCACGTCATCCATGGTGCGTGCCAACGCCCCACATAATAATCAAACGTGCGGTCGGTTCGGGGGCGTTCGCCTCGCGACCGCGGACGCCTCACTCGTCGACGAGCGACTCGGGGGCGCCGGCGAGACCGACGAGGGCGTCCGCCTCGACGTGATGGAGGTCACCCGGGATCACGAGCAGGTGGAGCGGGTCGCCGAACTCGCGGTCGGCGAGCGCGCTCAGACGGTCGGCCGCGACGACCGCGTCCGGCGAGCCGGCGCGGGCGACGACGACCGCGAGCTCGTCCGCCCACTCCTCGGCCAGCAGTCCGGCGGCGACGTCCGCGGTCATGTACTCCTCGTGGTCGGGGTCCGGACCGGCGGGGCCCGTTCCCACCTTGATGTCGAGGTAGACGACGGTGTGGAGCCCGCGCTCCCGGTTCGCCTCGATCGTCTCGACCACGCTCCCGGGGACGTCGTCGCCGCCGTGAGCGTACGGGAACGGGAGCGTTGTCGCCTTGCCGAACCGGTAGTTCTGGAGCCCGGTGAGACTCGACGCCGCGGACTGGGCGGTCACGCCGTGGATCACGCGCGTGTCGATCCCGCGCTCCTCGGCGCGGAGGCGGAGGTCGGTGTGGGTGGTCGAGATCATCGTGTCGCCGGCGGTACAGAACGCGGCGTCGCCGGACTCGGCCGCCGCGAGTATCGGCTCCGGGTCCTGCTCGACGCCGGCGCGGTCGCGCACCTCGACGTCGACGCCGTGGTGCGCCTCAAGGTCAGCGACGTCGGCGCCGACCAGTCGGCTGGTGTAGAACTCCGCGAAGACCCTGTCGGCCGCGCGGAGCGCCTCCCGCCCCTCGACGGTGACGGAGCGCTCGTCGTAGAGACCGAGCCCGATGAACGTGAGCATACCCGGAGTCGGCGCGCGGCGAATGAAAAGAACGCGGAAAATCGGCTCGGCAGCGCGAGAACATTTGACACCCTAATAGACCTTCATGATTGTCCCTTGGGATTCCATAGCAAGCCATAAGAGGGAACCAACACAAGTTCAGGCCACGAGACCCACTCGGGCTCACATACCATTATGACTGACGACGAACTCATCTGGCGGATATCGGGGGGATCCGGTGACGGGATCGCTTCCACCAGCCAGAACTTCGCGAAGGCCTTGATGCGATCGGGGCTCAACGTCTTCACGCATCGGCACTACCCGTCGCGAATCCGCGGCGGCCACACCTACACGGAGGTCCGCGCGTCGGCGGACCCCGTGAACTCCCGGGGCGACGGCTACAACTTCCTCTTAGCGCTCGGCGACTCGTTCGCTCGGAACCCGTCCGAGGGCGCCGTCTACGGCAACGAGGAGATCAAGCCGCTCTCGGAGAACCTGGATGAGCTCCGCGAAGGCGGAGTCATCATCTACGACGAGGGGCTGCTCGACGCCTCCGAGATCCCGAACTTCGAGGAGCGCGCCGAGGAGAACGACTGGCACGTATTCCCCCTCGACCTCCGCGGACTCGCCCGCGATATGGGTCGCGAGGTCATGCGCAACACCGCCGGCGTCGGCGCGACCTGCGCGATCACCGGCATGGAACTCGACCACGTCGAGGACCTGATGCGCGACGCGATGCCGGAGAAGATCCTCGACCCGAACCTCGAGATCCTCGAGACCGCCTACGAACAGGTCCAAGAGGAGTACGACGTCGACGCGCCGGACGTGTCGGTCCCGACCGGCGAACACGACGAGACCCAACTGCTCATGTCCGGGTCGGACGCCATCTCCTACGGCGCCATCGACGAGGGCTGCCGGTTCATCTCCGGCTACCCGATGACACCGTGGACCGAGGTGTTCACCATCATGACGAAGAACCTGCCGAAGCTCGGCGGGATCTCCGAGCAGGTGGAAGACGAGATCGCCGCGGCCGCGCTCGCGGTCGGCGCGTCCCACGCCGGCGTCAAGGCGATGTCCGGCTCCTCCGGTGGCGGGTTCGCGCTGATGTCCGAGCCGCTCGGGCTCGCGGAGATGACGGAGACGCCCGTCGTCCTCGTCGAGGCCATGCGCGCCGGTCCCTCGACCGGGATGCCGACGAAGCCGGAGCAGTCCGACCTCGAACACGTCCTCTACACCTCGCAGGGGGACTCCCAGCGCGTCGTGCTGGCGCCCGGCACCGTCGAGGAGGCGTACGAGCAGTCCCGGCTCGCCTTCCGGCTCGCCTACGGGTACCAGATCCCGACGATCCTGCTGTACGACCAGAAGCTCGGCGGTGAGATGACGAACGTCCCGAAGAGCCACTTCGACCGGGAGGCGAACCCGGACCTCGGGAAGACGCTCTCGGAGGACGCGCTGTCGGAGCAGCCCCACAGCGACGACGGGAAGTTCCACCGCTTCCAGCACGAGGTCGACGACGGCGTCTCCCCGCGGTCGATCCCCGGCCAGAAGGGCGGTCGCTTCCTCGCGACCGGCAACGAGCACGACCCGACCGGCCACATCAGCGAGTCCCCGGACAACCGGGTCGCGCAGATCGACCGGCGGGCCGAGAAGCTGGCGGCGATCCGCGACGACCTCGACACGGTCGACACCGGGTCGTACGCCGGCCCGGAGGGCGCCGAGTACGGCATCCTCACGTTCGGCAGCCAGCAGGGAACCGTCGAGGAGGCCGTCGGTCGCCTCAACGACGCCGGCGTCTCGGTGAAGTCGTACGGCGTCTCGGACATGCTGCCGTTCCCGACCGAGCAGGTCCGGGCGTTCATCGAGAGCGTCGACGAGGTGCTGGTCGTGGAGATGACCGCCTCGGGACAGTTCCGCGGGCTCGTCCAGAAGAACCTGGGCCAGTACGGCGAGAAGCTGTCGAGCCTGCTGAAGTACAACGGGAACCCGTTCGAGCCGGCGGAGATCGTCGACGGGTTCGAGACCGCGATCGTCGAGGGCGACGGCGACGCGCCCGGCCATCAGACCACCTTCGTCCCAGCCGCAGGTGACTAAGCAATGAGCACGTTTTCAGCAATCGGAGAGGAGCGAGAGATCGACCGCGACGAGTACACCCCCGGCGTCGAGCCGCAGCCGACCTGGTGTCCGGGCTGCGGTGACTTCAGCGTCCTGAAGGCGCTCAAGCAGGCGCTGCCGGAGGTCGGGCGCACGCCCGAGGAGACCCTGCTGTGTACCGGGATCGGCTGTTCGGGCAAGCTGAACAGCTACCTCGACACGTACGGGTTCCACACGATCCACGGGCGCTCGCTGCCCGTGGCCCGCGCCGCGAAGCTCGCGAACCCCGACCTCGAAGTGATCGCCGCCGGCGGCGACGGCGACGGCTACGGGATCGGCGGGAACCACTTCATCCACACGGCCCGGGAGAACCACGACATGACGTACATCGTGTTCAACAACGAGATCTTCGGGCTCACGAAGGGGCAGACCTCCCCGACGAGCCCGAAGGGCCACAAGTCGAAGACGCAGCCTCACGGGAGCGCCAAGGAGCCGATCAAACCGCTCTCGATGTCGCTGAACGCCGGCGCCTCCTACGTCGCCCGCACGGCGGCGGTGAACCCGAACCAGGCGAAGGAGATCATCGCCGAGGCGATCGAACACGACGGGTTCGCGCACGTCGACTTCCTCACGCAGTGCCCGACGTGGAACAAGGACGCGCGCCAGTACGTCCCGTACATCGACGTCAACGACTCCGACGACTACGAGTTCGACATGACGGACCGCGTCGAGGCCCAGGAGATGATGCGGACGACCGAGGAAGCCCTCTACGAGGGCGAGGTGCTCACCGGCCGCTTCTACGTCGACGAGGACCGCCCCTCCTACGGGGAGGAGAAGCGCTCGATCGGCGAGATGCCCGAGGAACCGCTCGCCGAGCGCTACTGGGACGACGACTACGAGTGGGAACGCTCCCACGACATGTTCCTCGACAAACACGCCTGAGCCGACCGGCGGCCGTTCACGACGCGGCGAGTTCGTTTTTTGATTCGCAAGGTCTTTTTTCATTGGTGACAAACAGACTCATATGAGTACTGTATCGACAGAGGAACGGATCCTTTCCGTGTTAGAAGAGGACGCACAGGCGTCCTGCGGGGAGATCGCCGAGCGAGCCGACGTCTCGAAACCGACGGTGCGGAAGTACATCGACCGCCTCGAGGAGCGCGGCGTGATCGTCGGCTACTCCGCGGAGGTCGACCCGAAGAAGCTCTCTTCGCAGTCGATCGCCATGGTCGGCATGGATGTCGACTCGGGGCGGTACGTGGAGGCCACGCGGGATCTGAAGTCGCTCGACGAGGTTCAGGCGCTGTACACCTCCTCGGGCGATCACATGCTGATGGCGGAGGTCCGCGCCGGCGACGGCGACGAGCTCGGCGACGTCATCTCGGAAAAGCTGCTCGGCGTCGACGGCGTCACCGCGGCCCACCCCTCGTTCCTCCAAGAGCGGCTGAAGTGAGTCGGCCGAGAAGCGGTTCGTTTTGACTGTCGACGCCTCTCAGGTGAGCGCGTCGGGGTCCGCAACGACGATCGATTCGTCGCCCGCCGGGCTCCGCCGGGTCCCGCGAGGCGCGAACCCGTGCGCGCTGAAGAACTCCTCGGCGCTGGGGCGGTCCGAGGGGACGGTCGCGCGGAGCGTTTTCACCCCGCGGTCGGCGAGCGCGCTCCCCACGCGGGCGAGCAGCTCGGCCGCGACGCCCTCGCCCGCGCGGTTCGGGTGAACCCACAGCGCCAGTAGCTCGGCCTCCGTCCCGTCGGGATCCGGGTGCGCGATGGCGAGCCCGACGGGCCCCTCCTCGTCGTGTTCCATCAGGAACGACCACTCCGCCTCGGCGGCGGCCTCGCGGACGCCGGCGGCGGACACGTCGAGCAGTGGCGCGCCGATGTCGTCGAACACCGTCTCCTCGCGGGCTCGTGAGACCGCCGTTCGCAGGTCCTCCGCGTCGTCGGGGCGAGCCGCCCGGACATCCATGTTCGACCGTGAGTAAAGAACGCACCTATAGGTTTTGGGATGCGAATTGTTCCCACAGTATCGGTCGACGAAAGCTCCGACTCGTCGGGCAAGGATCGCGACGCGTTAAGCGAAAGCCGCGGCCCGTCGGGGTCGTTACGCGACCGGTTCGACCCCGATCGTGACCGCGACGCCTTCGACCTCCCACTCTTCGACGAGTCCGCCGTCGGCGTCGGCGGCGTCGCTCGCGTCGTCGAGCCATGCGTCGGCGCGCACCTCGCCGGCGATCAGGTCGGCGTGCTCGTCCACGAAGCCGGCGACCCGGTCGTCGTCGACCGCGACGCCGACGCGAATCCGCGCCTCAACGTCGAGGTCCAGTTCCTTGCGCATCTCCTGGACCCGGCGGATCACGTCGCGGGCGTACCCCTCGGACTCGATGTCGGGCGTCAGCGAGGTGTCGACGTAGACGGTGCCGCCCTCGAAGTCGGCCCCGGAGACGTGCTCCGGCGGCTCCGCGACGTATTCGACCATCTCGTCGTCGAGGTCGACGGGCTCGCCGTCGACCTCGACCTCGCCGCCCTCGACCTCGGCGCGGATCGCGCCTTGAACCGCCTCCATCACCTTCTGGGCGTCCCCGCCGAACGCCGGCCCGATGGCGGCCATCTGCGGCTCGGCGGTCTCGACCAGTTCGTCGAAGGCGTCGGTGACGACCACGTCGCGGGCGTTGACGCGGTCAGCGATCAGCGCTTTGAGGCGGTCGACCGCGGCCGCAACCGTCTCGTCGTCGGTCTCGACGACGACGCGCGGCACGGGCCAGCGGAGCTTGCGGCCAGCCTGCTGGCGCGCGTTCGCGGCCGCCTCCTCGATGTCGCGGAAGGCCGCCACGTCGCGTTCGAGGTCGTCGTCGCGCAGGTCCGCGTCCGGCTCGGGGTACGACAGCGCGTGGACCGTCGTCGCCTCGCCGTCGAGCCGCTGGTACATCCGCTCGGTGAGGTACGGGGCGACCGGCGCGAGCAGCCGGATCACCTCGTCGAGGACCGTCGCGAGCGTGGCGTACGCGCCGCGCTTCGAGGGGGAGTCGGTCTCCTCCCACATCCGGTCGCGGACGGCCTTCACGTAGAACCGCGAGACGTCCTGCGTGACGAACTCGATGACGGCGTTGACGGCGTCGCTGACGCGGTAATCGTCCCACGCGTCGGCGACCTCCGTCTCCACGGACTGGAGCCGGGAGAGCACCCACTCGTCGACGAGTTCGAGGTCGCCGTCCGAGAGGTCGGCGTCGGCCGGGTCGTAGCCGTCGAGCTCCATGTACTCGAGGGGGAACCGGAACACGTTCCAGAGGATGTTGAGCTTGCCCTGGATCTCGCCGAGCCCGTCCCACTCGAACGCGAGGTCGACGCCCTGCTGGTCGTGGCTGAGCAGGTAGGTGCGGAGCGGGTCGCGGCCGGCGCGCTCGATGGCCTCCTCCGGCGTGACGATGTTGCCGACCGACTTCGACATCTTTCGGCCGTCCTCGTCGTTGGCGAAGCCGTGCATCAGCACCTCCTCGTAGGGGATCTGATCGACCGCGGCCGTCCCCATACCGAGCTGCGACCAGAACCAGCCGCGGGTCTGGTCGTGCGCCTCGATGATGAGGTCGGCGGGCCACAGCTCCTCGTGGGCTGTCTCGTCGCTCGGGTAGCCGAGCGTGCCCCACGAGGCGACCGAGGAGTCGAGCCACACGTCGAACACGTCTTCGACGCGGCGGTAGGTCGTCCCGTCCTCGACGATCGTGAGGCCGTCGACGGCGGGGCGGTGGAGGTCGATCGAGTCGGGATCGATATCCTCCTCGACGCGGTCGGCGAGCTCCTCGCGGGTGCCGACCACGATCATGTCCTCGTCGAGGTTCCCCGGCTCGGCGTCCTCCGGGACCCAGATCGGGATCGGGACGCCCCAGTAGCGCTGGCGCGAGACGTTCCAGTCGGGCGCGTCCTCGATGAAGTCGCGGAACCGGTTGTCCCGGGCCCAGTCGGGGTGCCACTCCGACTCCTCCATGTTGTCGAGGAGGTCGTCTTTCACGTCCGTGATCGAGATGAACCACTGGTCGGTGACCAGCTGGATGATCCCGGTGTCACAGCGCCAGCAGTGGCCGTAGCTGTGGTCGACGGTGCCGTGCGCGAGCATGTGGCCGTCGGCGACGAGGTCCTCGATGATGTCGTCGTTCGCGTCGCGCACGAACTGGCCGGCGTACTCGCCCGCCGCCGCCTCGAACTTGCCGTTCGGACCGACGGGACAGTGGATGTCGAGCCCGAGTTCGGTGCCGCGGTGGAAGTCCTCTTCACCGTGGCCCGGCGCGGAGTGGACCAGGCCGGTGCGGTCGGCCTCCACGTAGTCGGCCGCGTACACCTGTCCGGCGCCCTCGAAGTCGGGGTAGTCGGCAACGTGGTCGGCGAGCGGGTGGTCGTACGCCCAGCCGACGAGTTCGTCGCCGGTCAGCTCCGCCTCGACCGCGTACTCCTCGTAGCGGCCCTCCCCGAGTACGTCCTCGACGCACTCGGCGGCGACGTAGAGGAGCTCCTCTTCGCCGTCCTTCTCGGCGCGGACGGCGTTGTAGGTGAGGTCCTCGTCGACGGCGACGAAGGTGTTCGCGGGGATGGTCCACGGCGTCGTCGTCCAGATGACGAGGCTCCCCTCGCGGTCGGCGAGCGGGAACTTCACGTAGATGGAGGGGTCCTCGACGTCCTCGTACTCGACCTCGTTGTTGGCGAGCCCGGTCTCGCAGCGCGGGCACTGCGAGATGGACCGCTTCCCCTGCTCGACGAGCCCGTTGTCGGCGACCTCGGAGAACGCCCACCAGGCGGCCTCCATGTACTCCGGCGAGATGGTCTCGTACGGGTCGTCCCAGTCCATCCACGCGCCGATGGATTTGAAGTCCTCGTCCATCGCCGCCCGGTTCTCCAGGGCGAACTCCTTACACTTCTCGATGAACGGCTCCATGCCGTACTCCTCGATGTCCCGCTTGTTCTCGAAGCCGAGCTCCTCCTCGACTTTCACCTCGATCGGGAGCCCGTGCATGTCGTATCCCGGGCGGTCGGTGACGCGGTGGCCGGTCATCCGCTTGTACCGGATGACGGCGTCTTTCAGCGTCTTGTTCCAGGCGGTCCCGAGGTGCATCTGCCCGGAGGTGTACGGCGGGCCGTCCACGAAGAAGAACGGCGGATCGTCGGCGTGCGCCTCCTTCGCCGCCTCGTAGGCGTCGTGGTCGTCCCAGTACTCGTCGACCGCGGTCTCGACGTCCGCGGGCGCGTACTGGTCGTCGATCTGCTCCATACGCGTTGGTCTGCGCGCGCGTATTTGAATACGGCGGAGTCGTGGGAACGGTTCAGCCCGCGTCGGCGGGGCCGCCGTCGAAGTAGTCCGCGAGCCGCTCAGCCGCCTCGGTCGCTCGGGGCGTCACCAGCGCGAACCGGATCCACTCGTCGCGGGCGGTGCCGAACGCCTCGCCCGGCATCCCGGCGACGCCGGCCTCGTCGATCAGGCGCTTGACGTTCGCCATCGTGCCGGGGAACCCGTCGAAGCGCGCGAGGACGTAGAAGGCGCCCTCCGGGCGGCCGTACTCCGCGCCCGCCGCGTCGAGGGCGGCGGCGAACGCGTCGACGCGGTCAGCGAGCAGGTCGCGCGACGCGGCGTAGTAGTCGGACGGCGTCTCTTCGAGCGCGTGGTACACCGCGTACTGAGAGGGGCGCGCCCCGGTGACGTTGACGAGCATGTGTCGGGTCTTCGCGTCGCCGACGTGCGCCTCGGGGAACACCCCGTACCCGACGCGGAAGCCCGTGATGGCCATCGACTTCGAGAAGCCGCTCGTGACGATGACGCGCTCGGAGTCCAGCGTCAGCGCCGACTCGAACGAGCCGGTGAGATCGAACCGGTCGTACACCTCGTCGACGACGACGAGCGCGTCGACGGCCGCCGCGATTTCGACGACCTCGCGGACCGCGTCGAGGTCGTAGACGGCGCCGGTCGGGTTGTTCGGCGTGTTGAGGACGACGAGTGCCGTGTCCTCGCTCGCCGCCTCGCGGATCGCGTCGACGTCGAGCCCGCCGTCGCGCGCCGTGGGCACGAGCGTCGGCTCCCCACCGAGCAGGTGCGTCTTCCCGGGGTAGTACGGGTACACCGGGTCCATCAGGAGCGCCTCGTCACCAGCGTCGCGGTCCAGCGCCCGGGCCATCGCGAGGTAGTTCGCCTCGCCGGTGCCGTTGGTGACGACCACGCGCTCGGGGTCGACGCCCCGGCGCTCGGCGATCGCCCCGCGGAGCTCTCGGAGCCCGTCGCTCGGCGGGTACTGGAAGTCGGCGGGCGGGAGATCGGCGTACTCGCGGAGGGCCTCTCGGAGCGCGGCGGGCGGCTCCCAGTCGGGGTTGCCGCTCACCATGTCGATGACGTCGCCGTCGGCGGCCGCGGCGTACTGCATCACGTGGAAGAACTTCGGCTCCTCGTACTCCATACGGTCGGGTCGGACGCGCCCGCCGTGGCTCTTTCGGCCCGGGAGCGTTTCGGCCCGTGAGTGGACCCCGGCCGACGGCGAGGCGGTGCGATCCTCTCCGGGCACGCCGCCCGGATCCGGTGGTTTGACCTGCCGACCCGCACACGCAGAGACATGAACAAACGCGGCCACGTCCTCAACGGCCTGCTGCTCGCCCTGGGGCTCGGCTTCATCGTCGAACCGGGTCTCGACGCGGCGACCGCGACGACCGTCGCCGAGATCACCGTCCCCGTCGTGTTGGGGGCGCTGTTCCCCGACGTGGACACCGCCTTCGGCCGTCACCGGAAGACGCTCCACAGCCTCCCCGTGCTCGCGGTGTTCCTCGCGTATCCGATCGTCTTCGGCAACCTCCAGTACGTGTGGATCGGCGTGTTGACCCACTACGTCCTCGACGTGGTCGGCAGCCGACGCGGCATCGCGCTGTTCCACCCGTTCTCGGACCGTGAGTTCGGAATGCCGAGCGGCGTGACGACGAGCAGCAAGTACGCCGACCTCGTCACGGTGGTCATCACCGGGGTCGAGCTGACGGCGTTCTGGGCGATTCACACCTACGTCGTCAGCCTCGACCTGGACCTGTCCGCGGCGTCGGAGGCCGCGGCGGGCTTCGGGCTCTGACCGGGAAGCCGATCGGGATCCGGGCCGCCCCGAGACGCTCGCACGGCCGCTATTCGTAGACGCTCACGTCGTCGAATCGCCCCTCGTATGCGACGTTCGACGGGAGGGTCGGCTCGTTACCGGAGAGGAACATTCGGTCGAGCTTCGTCCACGTGTTCTCGTAGCCGAGGTGCGCGAACTCCACGAGCCCGCGGAGCCGGTGGCCCAGTCCGCCGCGGTGGATCACCGTTCGGGGGCGTCGCTCGCGGAAGGCGTCGGCGACCGCCTCGGCGTCGTCGAGGTCGCCCTCGAAGGCCGTCCACGCCTCGCCGACCGTGCCGGGGAGGTGGGCGTACGAGGATCCGAACCCGGCGCAGCCGGTCTCCGTCGCGGTCCGGCGGGCGCGCGCGTTCTGGTGGGGGAGCAGCTTGGTGTTGTACGTCTCGACCGCGTCGATCCGGGCGGCGTGCGCGTCGACTTCGGGTCGCGTGAGCGAGATAGTGGCGAACCCGGGGTGCGGGACGAGGACGGCCGCGTCCTGCCGCTCGAACTCGGCCATCGCTCCCTCGAAGGTGATGTAGTCGGGGACGGGATCGGAGAGTCCGAGGACGAGGAGGTGTCGCCGGTTCCCCCAGTCGCCGGTGAACACCTCGCGGGCGGGGACGACGGTCAGCTCGTCGTCGGTGTACCGGGCCGCACGCTCGCTGATCGTCGGGAGGCGCGTGAAGTGCGGCGCGTACACGAGCGCGTCGATGTCGCGCGCCTTCGCCCGGGCGACGACCTCGTCGTCGAGTATCTTGACGTGGGCGTCGACGCGCGTTCTCGATCGGGTCACGGTCGCACGGTCGTCGCGCCCGCGCAAATGGGTATCGTTCGACGACGACGGTGCCGCGACTGCGGGGGTGAACCCGCGGTGCCGACCCCAGTCGACCCCCCGGCGCGCCCGCGCCGAGTTGGGAAACCGTTAATCCCCCTCGGGCGAGAGTCCGGGTATGGCCCCTCGCTGGACGTGCGGCATCGGCGACTGCGACGCCGCCTTCGACGACGTGGAGGCGGCGATCGTCCACCAGACGAACGACCACCAGCGCCACGAGTGTAAGGTGTGCGGCACGATCGTCCCCGACGGCTACTTCGCGATCCGGCACGCGTTCGACGAGCACACCCGCGCCGAGTTCGTCCGCGCGTACGACGCCGACTCGGCCGCGGTGCGCCGCCGCGAGGAGATCAAAGGCGAGGTCGAGTCCGAAGCGGACCTCCAGCAGGTCGTCGAACAGCTCGACCGAGGCGTCTGACCCCGGCCTCTCAGTACAAGACGCGCTTCCCGAACGCGCTCGCCGCCAGCTCAGTCGCGAGCTCAGCCGTCTCGTTGTGCTGGTCCAAGGTCGGGTTCACCTCGACGATCTCCATCGACCGGAGCGCGTCAGTCTCGTCGACGATCTCCATCGCGCTGTGCGCCTCGCGGTAGGTGACGCCGCCGCGGACGGGCGTCCCGACGCCGGGCGCGGCGTTGGGGTCGAGCCAGTCCAGATCGAGGCTGACGTGGATCCCGTCGACGCCCGCGGACGCGACCTCGAGCGCCTCCTCCGTGACAGCCGTGATCCCCCGCTCGTCGATGTCCGACATCGTGTACGCCGCGAAGCCGCGGTCGCGGATCAGCTCCGCCTCCGCCCCGTCGACCGAGCGGAGCCCGACCAAGGCGACGTTCTCCGGCGAGAGCCCCGGCGCGTTCGCCCACTCGGTGTCCGCGAACTCGCCGATCCCGAGCGCCGCCGCCAGAGGCATCCCGTGGACGTTGCCAGAGGGCGTCGTCGCGGGCGTGTTGAGGTCCGCGTGCGCGTCGAACCACACGGCGCCGACGTCCGCGTCGCGCGCGGACCCGGAGAGGCTCCCGATGGCGATGGAGTGGTCGCCGCCGAGCGCCAGCGGCACCTCGCCGTCGGCGAGCGTCGCGGCGACCTCGTCGCCGAGCCGCCGGCAGACCGCTTCCGTCTCGCGGATGAACTTCGCTTCCCCCTCGCTCGGCGCGTCCGCGTCCGGGTCGCGCTCCTCGGCCCGGGGGACGTGGAGGTCGCCCGCGTCGACGGTCTCGACGCCGGCGCCGGCGAGCTGGTCGGCGAGCCCGCCGTACCGGATCGCCGACGGTCCCATGTCGACTCCGCGTCGGTTCGCCCCGTAGTCTGTCGGCGCGCCGATGATCCTGACCGTGGTCATACCGGCTACGCGACGCCGCGGCGCTTGAATGGTGGGGATCGGCGGCCGGGTCGAGCCGACGGGGCGGGATCCGCCCGACCGCGGTCCGAGCGAATCCGACCGACCGGATCGGACAGCGTTTTGCGCCCGGGCCGCCACGGACGCCCATGAGCAGACCCGATCCCCGCTCGGTCGACCCCGGCGACATCGAGCCGATCGGCGCGACCATCGCGGTCGCGTTCACCGGCGCGGCGATCGGGCTCGTCGGCGCCGCGGTCTCGTTCGTCGCCGTCGACTTCGGCGTCGCGCTGATCGGCGTCGGTGTCGTCGTCGCGCTGTCGAGCCCGCTCGCGTACGTGCGGATGAAGCGGCTACGCGGCGGGTGAGCCGAACCGGCCCGAACCGACGGTCTCCGGCCGCCGAGACGATTCCACACGATCGTTTATAAATGGGTTCCACCGCATTTAAGCGGGGGCGCGGTGTATTCCGCACCATGTCATCGATCGAGCTCACTTCGAGCCAGAAAAGCATCCTCTCGGCCCTCATCAACCTGTACGGGGAACGAGAGGACGCCGTGAAAGGCGAGGCGATCGCCGAGGAAGTCGACCGCAACCCCGGGACGATCCGGAACCAGATGCAGAGCCTCAAGGCCCTCCAGCTGGTCGAGGGGGTACCCGGCCCGAAGGGCGGCTACAAACCCACCTCGAACGCGTACGAGGCGCTCGACATCCAGCGCATGGACGAGCCCGCGAACGTCCCGATCTACCACGAGAGCGAGGAGGTCGAGGGGGTCAACGTCGACGGGATCGACCTCTCCAGCGTCCACCACCCCGAGCTGTGCCGCGCCGAGATCCACGTTCAGGGTTCGGTCCGCGACTTCCACGAGGGCGACAGCGTCGCCGTGGGGCCGACGCCGCTCTCCAAGCTCGTCATCGACGGGACGGTCGACGGGAAAGACGACACCGCGAACATTCTCATCTTGCGGATCGACGATATGCGAGCCCCCGACGAGCCGGCCGAACACTGACTGCGAGAGCCGCTGTTTCGTTGCGCCGTGGAGGTCGTTCGACGGAGAACAGCGTTTGAGTCGTCGCCGACCCGAGCCGAGGATCGAAAGCCGAGAGTCGCGTCGCTACCGCGCGTCGGCCGATCTCACATGTCGCCGAACGCGCTGACGCCGCGGCTCGCGGAGGAGACCTTGGCGATCCAGCGCGTGGCGATGCCCTTCTTCAGCAGCTTCGCGGGCGTGCCGCCGAACGTCTTGATCGGCATCCCCATCACGTCGTGAGCGACCGCCTCCTCACCGACCGAGATGACCGTCCCCTTGTCCTCGTGGGTCCACGAGCGGAGCGGCGCGCCGCGGGCGGCGCGGGCGAGGTTCGCGCCCGCGACCTCCGCGGCCTGCCAGGCGGCCTGCGCGGTCGGCGGGGCCACGTCGTCGTCGCCCTGCTCGACGAGGGCGGTGTCGCCGATGGCGAACACGCGGTCGTCGCTGGTGCTGAAGTCGGAGCCGGCGTGGACGCGGTTCGAGCGGTCGTCCTTCTCGACCTCGACGTTGTCCAGTTCGGGCTGGCCCGTGATGCCGCCGGTCCAGATCAGCACGTCGTAGCCGAGCTCTTCCGGCTCCTCGTCCTCGCCGCCACCGAGGTAGACAGCCCCCTCGTCGGCCTCCGAGATGAAGTCGCCGGTGAGGATCTCGATGTCGGCGTCCTCCAGCCGCTGGCGGAGCGCCCCCTGGATCTGCGGGTCGTTGCCGGGGAACACCTCGTCGAGCCCCTCGACCAGTTTGATCTCGAGCGGGGCGCGGTGCTTGTCGCGGTACTCGGCGATCTCACCGGCCGTCTGGATGCCGGAGAGGCCGGCGCCGCCGACGACGACCTGCGCCGGGTCCGAGCGGGTCGCGTCGGCGGCCGCCTCGCGGACGTCCTCGTGGATCGCCTTCGCGTCGTCGAGCCCCTTCAGCTGGTGGGCGTTCTCCTTCAGCCCCTCGATGCCGAAGAAGGCGGTCGTGGAGCCGACCGCGAGGAGGAGGTAGTCGTAGTCGACGGTCGTGCCGTCGTCGGTCTCGACGGCGCGCTCGTCGGTGTCGACGTCGACGACCCGGCCCTGGACGAAGTCGGACTCGGGGGATTTGATCTCGTCGACGGGGATCGTGATCTTGTCTTCGACCGCGGGGTTCCGGATCGCGCGGTGGGCCTCGTGGAGAACGAGGTGGTAGTCGTGTTCCGAGATCCACGTGAGCTCGGCCTCGCCCTCGCCGACCTCGTCTTCGAACGCCTTCACCGCCCCTGCGCCGGCGTACCCGGAGCCGACGACCACGACCTGTGTACTCATGCCTGCCGCTCCGCGGTCCGTGGGTAAAGTCGCTTTGGAACGCCCGCGCCCGGCAGCGAGCAGCGTGACGGCCGGAGCGCCCGCTACAGCGAGAGGCCGGCGTGCCAGCGGTCCGCGCCCGCCTCGCGTTTCACCTCGTCCATCCGCGTGAGGAGCTTCACCGCGAGGCTCGCGGTCTCGGCCGCGCGCGACTCGCCCTCGGTCCGGAACTCGCCGGTCACGCGGTTGGCGTACACCGAGCAGACCGCGCCGGCGCGGAGCCCGTACACGTTCGCGACCGTGAGGATGGCCGACGCCTCCATCTCGATGTTCTTCACGTTCGCGTCCTGAAGCTCCGCGACGAGCTCGTCGGAGCCGGCGGCCTCGAACCCCTCGAACCCGGGTCGTCCCTGTCCGGCGTAGAAGGAGTCGGCGCTCATCGTGACGCCCGTGTGGTAGTCGTGACCGAGCCGCTCGGCGGCCGCGACCAGGGCGGAGACCACCTCGCCGTCGGCGCTCGCCGGGTAGTCCTCGCGCACGTACTCGTCGCTCGTCCCCTCCTGCCGGACGCCGCCGGTGGTGATGACGAGGTCGCCGACGTCCATCTCCGGCTGGATCGCGCCGCAGGAGCCGACGCGGATGAACGTGTCGACGCCGACGCGCGCGAGCTCCTCGACGGCGATGGCGGCCGAGGGGGAGCCGATCCCGGTTGAGGTGACCGAGATCGGGGCGCCGTCGTAGCTGCCGGTCGCGGTGCGGTACTCGCGGTGGCGCGCGACCTCCTCGTGGTCGCCCCACAGCGCGGTGATCTTGTCGACGCGCTCGGGGTTACCGGGGAGGAGGACCGCGTCCGCGACGTCGTCGGGCGCGGCCTCGACGTGGTATCCGGCCTCGTCGTTGGGGTCCTCGCTGTCGTCGGTCATGTCTCCGCCCTTCGGCGAGCCGTTTAAAAGTAGTTCCGTCTCGGCCGGACGGGTCTCCCGCCGATCTAGTCCTCTCTCGCGTCGGTCCTCCCTCGCGTCAGTCCTCTCTCGCGTCGTCGAGCGTGCCCTCGTTGATCGTGTTCGGGAGCAGTTCCCCGAGCGTGTACTCCGTGACCGCGTCGTCGCCCTCGTCGCAGGCGACGACGAGGTCGTCGGCCGCGAACTCCGCGAGCGTCTGCCGGCACATCCCGCAGGGGGTGACCCCGTCGCGGACGCCCGACGAGACCGCGATCCGGTCGAACTCGCGGTGCCCGTTCTTCACCGCCTCCGCGAGCGCAACCTCCTCGGCGTGGAGGCTGTTGGAGTAGTTCGCGTTCTCGATGTTACAGCCGGTGTAGACGGTGCCGTCGGCGGTCCGGAGCGCGGCGCCGACGCGGTACTCGGAGTAGGGGACGTGGGCGGCGTCGAGGGCTTCGCGCGCCGCGGCGATCAGCTCGTCCATACGGCCGCGTGACGCGGCGGACCGATAACTGTACTGTGTCGCGGTCGCGCCGTCCGGCTCCCGCGTCGCCGGGCGACCACGGGGGCGGTCACTCCCCGTCCGTCCACGCCGAGAAGCCGCCGTCGATGAGGGCGTCGGCCTGCTGGCGGATGTACTCGCGCTGGGTGTCGACCACCGCGGTCGCGAAGTCGTCGCCGTCGTCGAGTCGGGCGCGGACGCGGTCCCGCTTCCAGCTCGCCGGAGTCGTGCGGTTCGCGACGCGCCACCGCAGTGGCGCGATCCATTTCGCGGCCTCGTCGTCCGCGCAGCCGGCGGTCCGGAGCCCGGCCTCCGCGTGATCGAGGAGGTCCGCGTACATCGCGTCCGAGTCGGTCGTCCGGTGGCCGTCGCGGTCGATCCACTCCATGTCGGCGTCGAGCCCGTCGGCGACGGCGGCGTAGAAGTTGTCGCGCGCGGTCTCCCACTCGAGGCCGATGACGGGGTGTTCGTGCTGGGCGAGCGCCTGCATCAGCCCGGCGAAGGCCGCCTGAAACGCGATGGAGTCGCGGACCGTGGGCTGGCCGGGGATCGGCCGGAACTCGATCCGGGCGTTCGCGGCCGAGCGGCTCGCCCCCTCGAAGACGGGGCGAACCCAACGCCAGTAGCTGCCGTGTTTCGTCCGGAACGTCGCGAAGTCGTCGTCGAAGCGATCGCTGCCGCCCGGGTCCGGCATCGGGATGAGCGTCTCGTCGGCCGCGATGCGGTCGACCGCTGTCTCGACGTCGCGGAACTCCCGGGGGAACCGGACCTTGTCGGCGTCGGTCCGCGCGTTGAGGACGGACTCGAAGACGTGGACCCGGTTCTCCGTCGCCCCCTCGGCGAGGACACGCTCGCCGTCCCAGCCGTCGTCGTACAGCGCCGGCGGGAAGAACGGCGAGTTGACGCCGAGCGCCAGCAGGGGGCCGGCGATCCGAAGCGCGTACCGGAAGTGCCGCGGCAGCGTCTCGGCGTGCGCCACCTGATAGTGGGGCTGGATCGACGTGATGAGGCTCTCGGGCATCACCGTCTCCGCCGCCAGCGACACGCCCGGCGCGTCGAGGGTGACGACCGGCTCTTCCTCGGCGTCGGTCGCGGCGCCCCCGTTCGCGTCGGTGGCGTTCAGGTCGTCTCGGCGCGAGTTCGCCATCGCGTGGTACCGGACCGCGTCGCTCATGTTGACCGCGACCACCACGCCGTCGACAGCGACGCTGTCGGTGAGGTATCCCTCCGCGGTCTCGCCCGCCGGCGGGATAGTCCAGAGGCCGTCGGAGACGAGGCGCATCCCCTCGACGCCCGCGGTGTTCTCTGCGGCCTCCAGTCGGGCGCGGACCTCGGCGAGCTGGGCGCGGAGCCCGTGGTCGGAGAGGGGCTGCGGGCTCGTGGACATCTCGGCGTTGTGGAGCCCCAGCTCCTTCTCGAAGCCCATCAGCTCCAAGAGGCGGCGCGGCACGCGCATCAGCGCGTACTCGCCGGCCCGGGACTCCTCGCTCCACCGGCCGTCGCCGACCGCGTAGAACTCGTACTCGAAGCCGACGATCGACTGGTGGTTGTCGAAGGAGCCGTCGCGTAGCTCCTGTTTGACGATCTCGGCCTCCTCGGCCGCGCGCTCGGCGAACGCCTCGGCGTCGACCGAAAGCGCCTCCCGGACCCCGTCGGCCAGCGCGGACTCGGTGGTCATGCGACCGGGGAAGGACGCGGCGGAGTAAAAAGGCCACCGGCCGAGAGGTTCGCGCCGTCCGGTTCGGCAATCAGTCCGTCAGATTCGGGTCTCCGTCCGCCCGGTCCGACTACTGGTTCGCCGAGCGCGCGTCGAGCGCGACCGGTATCGACCGGCTCGCCACGTCCCCGGCGAACGCCTCGCCGTCGGCTTCCAGCAGGTCGAACGTGTCGTAGTGGATCGGGACGACGAGGTCGGGGTCCATCGCCTCGGCCAGGTCCGCCGCCTCGCGGGGGTCCGAGACGATGCCGCCCCCGCCGATGTTCGCGAGGAAGACGGAGACATCGAGCTCGGCGAACCCGTCGAGCGCGTCCGAGTCGCCGGGCCAGAAGACGGTGCGCCCGCCGAGCGACAGGAGGAAGCCGCAGCCGAACCCGGGCGGGTGCGCGACCGAGCCGTCGGCGTCCGCGTTCGGCCCTTCCGGGTCGTTGTGTGCCGGGACGGGCCAGACCCGTACCTCGCCGGCGGGCGTCTCGACGTCGACGCGGTCTTCCTCGCCGACGCGGACGACCTCGTACTCTTCCGCGAGCGCGTCGATCGGCTCCACGTCGCGGTCGATGCCGGCGGGGTCGACCCCGTCGTAGATCACGAGCGTCGCGTCCTCGCTCGCGACAGACCGGATCCCGTCGCTGTCGTAGTGGTGGTCGTGGGTGACGACGACGAGGTCGCCGTCGCGCGCCCAGTAGTCGTCGAGGACGCCGTACCGGCCGGGGTCGGTGTAGGCCACCGGCCCCCCGTCCGTCTCCAGCCGCGCCGTCGCGTAGCCGAGCCACTCCACCGAGAACTCCTCGTAGCAGACCGTCATGTTACCGTCTGCGGGCGCGCTCGTCTTGAGGGTGGCTATCGGTCGCGGTCGCGCTCGGCGTCGAGGGCCGTGTCGTCGATCGCCCCGTCGTCGACCGAGCCGTCGTCGACCGAGCCGTCGTCGACCGATTCGCCCTCACCGATCACGAGCAGGTCCCACGCCGCCGTGAGCGTCTCGCCGTCGATCGACCGCCCTAGCGCGTGCTCGGGAACGAGCGGCATCGGAATCGGAACGTATCCGGCCTCGCGCAGCGCCGCGAACCCGCTGACCGTCTCGACGACCGTCCCGTCGCCTCCCCGCCGGACGCGGAACCGCTTGTCGTCCGGATCGCGGCGGTACGCGAACGGGAACGCCTCGTCCGGCGGGGTCTGGAGGCTATCGACGCCGGCGAGGACGGCGACCGCCTCGCCGTCGACCTCGCAGAGGAGCCGGGGGACGACGGGTCGCCCCTCGTCGTCGACCGCGGCGGCGTCGACGTCCGAGCGGGCCGTCACCGGGCCGAGGGGCGTGTCCGTCTCGCGCCAGCCGAACGTCGGATGGCCGAGGCCGTCGGCGCGGACGCAGGCGTAGCCGCCGCCCGAGACCGGGACCCGGTCCGGGCCGAGGTGGAAGGTTCGTCGACCGTCGGTCCGCTCGGCGAGCAGCGGCGGGTCGGCGAGGAGGTCGCGCACGGCCGCCGCGGTGTCGGCGTCGCGGGCGACGAACAGCGCGCGGCGGCCCCGGTCGAGCGCGTGGCCGAGCCGCGAGGCGATCACGATCGGCGTCGCGTCGTCCGCTGCGAGCGGTTCCACCGCCAACCGGTCGTCGCCGCGGGTCGCGACCGCCGGCGGCTCGGCGCCCGTCTCCGGGCGGTCGACCTCGAACCCCGCCGCCGCGAGTCGCTCGACGGCCGCGTCGGTGAGGTCTCGCCGCGTCGCGTCGCCGAGCGGGCCTGGCATGTGTTACCCTACGAACCGGACCGTCAAGGAGTTTCGCGTGTCGGAACGTCAGTCGTCGCCGGCGAACCGACGGACGCGGGCGAGCGAGTCGGCGTCGTCGACCCCCTTGTCCTCGCGGACGCCGACGAAGCGGGGGAACCGGAGCGCGTAGCCTGCGGAGTACGTCGGCGAGGTCTGGATCTCCTCGTAGCCGACCTCGACCACCAGTTCGGGGTCGAACGAGACCGTCGTCCCCGTCTCGTCGACGACGTGCGGCTCCAACCGCTCCGTGAGGTCCGCGAGCGCCTCGTCGGTGATCCCCGTCGCCACCTTGCCGACCGTGGCGTACCCCGGTGGCGCGGGGTCGTCGGCGTCGCGGCCGCCGGCGTCGCGGTCGGCCGCGTCGTTCCCGGCGTCCCGCGCCGCGGACTCGTCCCCCTCGCGGACCGCGAGCAGGAACGTGCCGAACAGCTCCGCACGGCGCCCCTCGCCCCACTCGGCCCCGACGACGACGGCGTCGAGCGTCTCCACGTCGGGCTTTCGCTTCAGCCAGTCGCGCCCGCGGTCGCCGGGAGTGTACGCCGCGTCGGGTTTCTTCAGCATGACGCCTTCGTGGCCCGCGTCGAGCGCGGCCCGCTCCTCGGCCGCGATCGAGTCCGTGTCCGCGGCGACGGTGAGATCCGCGGCTGCGTCCGGGAGGAACTCGTGGAGCCGCTCGTGGCGCGTGGTGAGGGGTTCGTCGAGTAAGTCGTCGCCGTCGGCGTGGAGGCAGTCGAACGCGTGGAGCCGCAGGGAGACCGCCTCGCGCATCCGGTCGATGTCGTGTTTTCGCCGGAACCGCCGCAGCACCTCCTGAAACGGGAGCGGGTCGCCGTCGTCGTCGACCGCGACGACCTCGCCGTCGAGGATGACGGGCGCGTCGACGCGGTCGGCGACGAACTCGACGATCTCGGGGAGCGCGTCCGTCACGTCGTCCATGTTCCGCGAGTAGAGCCGTGGACCGAGCGCGGTGCCCTCGCCGCCCGGCGCGTCGCCGTCCGGCACGCCGTCGTCCGCCTCGGCTCCGTCCGGCGCGTAGTGAACCTGAACGCGAGCCCCGTCGAACTTCGTCTCGACGGCGACCTTGCCGAACGCGTCGAGCGCGTCGGTCGCGGTGCCCGCCTGCGCGAGCATCGCCTGGACCGGGCGGCCGACGCGCAGCGACTCCTCGCGGAGCCCCGCGACTCCCTCGTCGCGGGCGCGGACCGCGACCCGCCCGTAGTCGTTCGTCACCTGAAGCGCCCGCTCGACGGCCGCGACCGCGTCGTCGGGCGCGGCGAGTTCGGGACCGTCGCCGTCGGCGGGGCCGTCATCGTCGTCGTCCCCGGACTCGTCGCCGTCGTGGGGCGTCTCGGAGGTCAGGAACGCCTCCGCGATCGCGTCCCGGACGGTTCCCTCGCCGACGCCGAGCCGCATCTCGCCGAGGATAAGGCGGGCGAGGAAAGCCGCCTCGCTCGGCGAACAGCGGGTGAACAGCCCGAACAGGGCGTCGCGTTTGCGCGACTCGCTGCCGTCGCCGCTCGCGGCCGCGAGGTTGCGGAGTTCCTCGTCGAGCGCGGCCACCGTGAGCGCGTCGCGACCGGAGCCGAACGCGGCGAGGCCCCGCTGGCCGCCGAAGTCGTACGCGGCCGCGACCGCACCGATCTCGCCCCGCTCGGCGAGGCGGTCCTCGACGTCGGCGGCGTCGACGTTCGGGCCCGCGGCGCGGGCGATCGCCTCGCGGCAGAGCGCGGGCCCAACGTCGAGCGTACGGGTGTCGTGGGCGGGGAAGACGCGACCGAGGAGGAACCGGACGACGACCGGGAGGTCGTCGGTCGACCCGTGGTTCGCGCCGCCGTCGCCGGCGTCCGCGAGCAGGTTGGCGACCGCAAGGGTCGTCTCGATGTCGCCGTCGTGCGCGGCCACCCGTTCCGCCCGCTCAGCCAGCGCGGCGAATTCCATACGCGTCGGGTCGGCGGCCGGCGGGCAAAAGCGACGCGATGACGGCGGGCGACCGGGCCGGGGAACCGCTTTTCACCTCCGCCCTCGTACAGCCGTCTATGTACGTCCGCGACGCCAAAAACCGTGACGAGGCGTGGTTGTTGGACGCGATCGAGCAGCTGGGGCTCGACGACGTCGCCTTCCGGTCGCGGGACTACGTGATCGCGGTCGACGAGGAGTCGGGCGACCGGGCCGGGTTCGGTCGGCTCCGCCTCCACCGCGGCGACGAGGACGAGGAAAACCGGATCGAGCTCACCGGCATCGGCGTCCTCCCCGAGTGGCGCGACCGCGGCGTCGGGGCGCACGTCGTGGAGCGCCTCGTCGACACCGCGGCCGCGGACAGGTTCGAGACGGTGTACGTGCTCACCGACCAGCCGGAGTACCTGACGCAGTTCGGCTTCGAGCGCGTCGACACCGACGACCTCCCGCCGGCCCTCTCGGACCGCCTCACCGAGAAGCGCGAGTTCCTCGGCGGCGGGGTCGTCGGCCTCGAACTGACCGTCGACGCGTTCGAGATGGCGGACCGGTTCCGGCGGGCGTTCAAGGACGCCGAGCCGACGGGCGACGACGAGCCGGAGGAGTCGGCGGAGGACTTCGGGATCGACCCCGACTCGGCGACGTACAAGTACGACACCGGTCGCTGAGCCGCGAGACTGGTTTTTTGTGGCCGCTGTGGCGCGTGCCTCCGAGCGTCCGAAGGACGCGAGGAGCACGCGCGAGGGAGTCGGTGGTCCGGAGCGGAGCGGAGGACCACCGACGAGGCTGGGGAGGTGTGAGGCGCGGTCGCTGTGCGGGGCGGGGCTCGCGGCTGGGGCTTCGGTGGTGGTCGTTTCGATCGATAATTCATAAGTGGTATCGTCAGACAGCCGAGCGGCTGGGTGTTCGAGGTTGCTCAGCGTGGCGGCGTCAATTGCGTATAACTGGAGCCGGGATGAGGGTGATTTTACGTATAAATAAACGCTCGCCGTGTCGACGCTCACACCGGCGACCGTAGCGTCACAGCATCACCACTCGTCGAAGGAAGCAGCGTATGAATGGCGGACAGGCGGGGTAGCCCGGCGTTCCGTCACGGGGTATCCCGATTGCCTCCTCCACCCCGCGACCCGACGAGCGACTGGCGTCCGGCGGTGGGCTGCTCGCTTCCGCGCCTGACCCAATATCGCCGACGAACCGCGACGGACCGCTCCTGCGAGCGGGCGCCACGGACCGCTGTCCCCGGCGGACGAGGCTTCCACGTTGGCTCTCGGGGCCCGTGCCGGTCTGACCGGACGTGCCCGCTGTTCGGTCCCCGCTGAAGACTGCCTCACGGGTAACGAGCGGGGCCTAACCGCCCGACCTAGTCCGTTCGACGATATTCGGGTGCGGCATAAGGGCCTTTCGTTCGCCGGGCGACGGCGACGCGGGCGGCGAGCGCGCGTCGGAAAAGAGGCGTCCCGCGCGTTCCGGCGTCTCGGCTACGACAACACCGCTCGGGCGTACACCGCCGCGGAGAGCGGCAGCGGGACGGAGAGCGCGACGACGGCGGGCGCGTGCCACACCAGCCAGAGGTGGTCGCGGAACACGGCGGTCGGTTGGACCGCGAGCGCCCACGTCGCCGCGCTCGCGGTTGTCGCGAGCCCGAGGACGATTGCCACGCCCGCGAGCGTCCCCGGGTCGACGTTCCCCTGCTCGACCGAGGCGATAACGACCGCGGCGAGCAGCGCGAACAGCGCGATCCCGCTCCAGCCGACGGCCCCGGAGGCGTAGTAGGACGCGAGCTGCGACGCGTACTCCGGCCCCGTGATGATCGCGTACGGCGCGACGAGCGCGACGACGGTGACGACCGCGGCGGCGATCCCGACCCGACGCGAGACGGCGCGGAGGTTCATACCCGACCTCGGAACGGAACCGCGGTAAAAGGACCGGATCGGAGCGGACGCGGGGGGCGGCCGCCTCGCCGCGCTCCGTTCCCGTAGCGTTTTGGCCCGTCGGCACCCACTACGGACCATGTCACTCGACGTCGACCTGCCGGAGCCTCCCGAACTCGCCGCCGTCGACCCGAACGAGTACGAGGACGCCGAGGTGGCTGGCGGCGAGTACCGCCGCGACGACCTCGAAGCGCTCCTCCGCGAGGGCGCGTGGGAGGAGGCGTTCGATCAGTGGGCCGCGGGCAGCGACATGGACGCAGCGGACTGGCAGATCGCGCTCGACCTCGAGTTAGTCTCCCGGTTCGACTTCTTCTGGGACGACTTCGCCGACCGGGTCGGCTACCACGCGCCGGGGCTGCCAGAGGACTGGAAGGAGCGCGACCTCCACCCAGACCTCGACTCGTGGGGGACCGTCTCCGCGATCAACGCGGGGCTCACGGAGCTCGGGCAGATCGTCTGCGAGACGCTCAAGGAGGAGTACATCGACTGGGAGGCCGACTTCGAGGCGCCGGACGACCTGCCGGACTTCGACGAGTAGCGTCCGCTTGTGGACGGGAGGCGACTGCTCAGTGGCCCCAGCGGTTCCCGTCCGGGTCGTAGCGCGCGTCCATGATCCGGTCCCACTGCTCGTCGGAGAGGTGGAGGTCGGCCGCCGCGACGTTCTCGTCGAGCTGGTCGACCGTCCGCGCGCCGACGATTGGGACGCAGGTGAACTCGTCCCAGCCGGAGAGCCACGCAAGCGCGACCTGCGCGGGCGTCGCGTCGCACTCGTCGGCCACATCGCGGACCGCGTCGAGCACCTTCCAGCCGCGCTCGGAGAGATAGAAGCGCTCGAACCGGTCGTCGAAGCTCGCCCGGGAGCCGTCGGGCGCGATCACCTGCTCGGGGTCGTCCGGGTCGGCGCGCTCGTACTTCCCGGTGAGGAACCCGCCCGCGAGCGGAGAGTACGGGCAGACCGCGAGGTCTTGGTCGATACAGACGTCGAGGTACTCCTTCACGTCCTCGTAGTAGCCCGCGTGGTGGAGTGGCTGGACCACGTCGAAGCCCGCGTACCCGTTGGCGTCGGCGGTCCACTGCGCCTTCGTCAGTTGCCACGCCGCCATCGTCGACGCGCCGAGGTGGTGGACCTTTCCCTCGGCGACCAGCTCGTCGAGCGCGCGCATCGTCTCCTCGATGGGGGTGTCCTCGTCCCAGCGGTGGATGTAGTAGATATCGAGGTAGTCCGTGCCGAGCCGGTCGAGGGTCCCCTCGATCTGCGCGCGGATGTGTTTCCGGCCGAGCCCGGAGTCGTTGGGTCCGGGCTCGCCGCGCCCGTCGAATGGGAAGTACACCTTCGAGGCGATCACGTAGTCCTCGCGGTCCCGCTCCGCGAGCCACTCGCCGATGTACGTCTCGCTTTTCCCGTTCGGCGTCCCGTAGACGTTGGCCGTGTCGATGAAGTTGATCCCGCGGTCCGCGGCCGCGTCGAGGAGCTCGTGTGACTCCTCGCGACCCGTCTCCACGACGCCGTTCGTCTCGCGCCCGAACCGCCACGTGCCGAAGCAGAGCTCCGAGACGCTGAGCCCGGTGTTCCCGAGCCGTCGGTAGTCCATACCCGGTCCTCGCGGGGGAGGTGTGTAAAGCGTGGCGGCGCCGGCCGGCGACGCCGCGAATATCGGCCGAGGCGCCGACGCGAGCGCGGACGGCCCGGCCTGCGGCCGCGCCTACCCGAAGTTCTCGACCTTCGCGGCGTCCGCGTCGCCGCCCGCCGCCTCGATGGCGGCCTCCGCGTCGGCGACGAGGTCGGCGAACCCGTAGACGAACACGGTCCCGCCGTCGGCGCCGGTGAGGACGTCGGCGACGGCGTCGGTCAGGGGGGCATCGCCGTCGAGCAGCCTGACCGCGGCGCCGCGCTCGCGGAGGGCGTCGATCCGGTCGGCGTGGGCCACGTCGTCGTCGCGGTAGACGACGGCGGCCTCGGCGTCCTCGTCGAGCGCGCGCTCGGCGATGGCGACCGCGGGGCCGACCCCGGGGCCGCCCGCGATCACGACCGCGCGTGGCTCGCCGTCGTAGTGCTGGTCGCCGAAGGGGCCAGAGAGCGTCATCTCGGTGCCCGCCTCGGCGCCGGAGAGGAACGCCGAGAACTCGCCGCCCTCGTCGGGGTCGATACCGACCGTGACCTCGAACGTCTCGCCGACGCGGGGCGACGAGAGGGTGTAGAACCGCGCGACCGACTCGCCGTCGATCTCGGTGCCGAGCTTCACGAACTGTCCGGGTTCGGCCGCGAACCCCTCGGGGGCGCGGAAGCGGAGGGCGTACGTGTCGGAGCCGACCGGCTCCACCGACTCGACCGTCGCTGTCGTGTCCATACGTCGGATCGGCGGGGCAGACACAAACGCCTTCCCGTCGCCGTCGGTCCTGCCCATGTCGAAACCGGTTCGGACGGGAGGCCCAGACCGCCGCTGCGGTGACCGGCCCGCAGGGCCGACTGCCTCGGCATGGGGACGACCCGACACATGGACGCCAGATGCGAGGATACCCGACGCCTTGGCCTACCTCGTCGTGAACAAGTCCGCCGCGCACGGGGCCGACGCAGTTCGTCAAACGTCGAAAACGGGTCCGACGCGAAGGGTCGATCGTGATGATTTTGGTGAACGAACATCCAATTATATGCGTTATTACAAGGTATATAGGGCTCAAAGCTGACAATATTCGCGATATCGAAGACGTACGTCCAGATACACCTCGGTGGCTCCTTCCAGAAGCCTTTTGATGAGTCCGCCGGAACCTTGCCCATAGCACATGGCTGCGGATTTCAACTGGGCTGTCGGCGGAGAGGCCGGCGACGGCATCGACTCGACGGGGAAGATCTTCGCACAGGCGCTTTCCCGCGCGGGTCGACACGTGTTCACGTCGAAGGACTTCGCATCTCGGATACGGGGCGGCTACACCGCCTACAAGGTGCGGACCTCCGTCGACAAGGTACAGAGCGTCGTTGACCGACTCGACGTGCTCATCGCGTTGACCCCCCGGACGATCGAGGAGAACCTCGACGAGCTCCACGAGGGGTCGGTGATCATCTACGACGGCGAACGGACGACGATGCAGGACGTCGAGATCCCCGAGGGGATGATCGGCCTCGACGTGCCGCTGAAGAGCCTGGCCGAGGAGGCCGGCGGCGCGATTATGCGGAACGTCGTCGCGCTCGGCGCGGCCTGCGAGGTGGCCGAGTTCCCCATCGAGAACCTCGACTCGGCGCTGGAGAAGCGGTTCAAGGACAAGGGCCAGAAGCTCGTCGACAACAACAAGGAGGCGGCCCGCGCGGGCCAGTCGTACGTCGCCGACGAGTACGACCACGAGTTCGACTACTCGCTGGAGACCACCGACGAGGACTACGTCCTCCTCAACGGCGACGAAGCGATCGGCATGGGCGCCATCGCGGCCGGCTGCCGCTTCTACGCCGGCTACCCGATCACGCCCGCGACCGACGTGATGACGTATCTCACCGGCCGCATCGAGCGGTACGGCGGCCACGTCGTCCAGGCGGAAGACGAGCTCTCCGCGATCAACATGGCGCTGGGCGCGGCCCGCGGCGGCGCCCGCGCGATGACCGCGACCTCCGGGCCGGGGATCGACCTGATGACCGAGACGTTCGGGCTCATCGCCACCTCGGAGACGCCGCTCGTCATCTGTAACGTGATGCGCTCGGGCCCCTCGACGGGGATGCCGACGAAACAGGAGCAGGGCGACCTGAACCAGATGTTGTACGGCGGCCACGGCGAGGTGCCGCGGTTCGTCCTCGCGCCGACCACCATCTCGGAGTGCTTCTGGAAGACCGTCGAGGCGTTCAACCTCGCCGAGAAGTACCAGCTCCCTGTCTACCTCACCGCCGACCTCTCGATGGCGGTCACCGAGCAGACGTTCTCCCCGGAGACGTTCGACATGGACGAGGTGGAGATCGATCGCGGCAAGATCGTCGACGAGACGGCGATCGACGACCACATGAGCGAGTCGGGCGGCTTCCAGCCCCACGAGATCACCGATGACGGGGTCTCGCCGCGGGCGTTCCCCGGTACGGCCGACGGCGCGCACATGTCCACCGGCCTCGAACACGACGAGCAGGGCCGCCGGACAGAGGACACGGAGATGCGCGTCGAGCAGGTCGACAAGCGCAACCGCAAGGTCGAGACCGCCCGCGAGCGCGAGGACTGGAGCCCGCGCGAGTTCGGTGACGAGGACGCGGACACCCTCGTCATCACGTGGGGGTCGAACGAGGGCGCGCTCGCCGAGGCAGTGGAGTTCCTCGACGAGGACGGACTGGACGTGCGGGTCCTCTCGGTCCCGTACATCTTCCCGCGGCCGGACCTCGCGGAAGACGTGGCGGCCGCCGAGACGACGGTCGTCGTCGAGTGTAACGAGCAGGGCCAGTTCGCGGACCTCGTCGAACACGACGTGCTCGAACGCGTCGACCGCGTGAACAAGTACAACGGCGTGCGGTTCAAGGCCGACGAACTCGCAGCGGAGATCAAGTCGACCCTCGAAGCGGGGGTGGAGGCGTAACCAATGAGCTCAGACATTCGATTCACCGATTTCAAGTCCGACAAGCAGCCGACGTGGTGCCCGGGGTGCGGCGACTTCGGGACGATGAACGGGATGATGAAGGCCCTCGCGGAGACGGGCAACGACCCCGACAACACCTTCGTCGTCGCCGGCATCGGCTGTTCCGGCAAGATCGGCACGTACATGCACAGCTACGCGCTCCACGGGGTTCACGGGCGCGCGCTCCCCGTCGGCACCGGCGTCAAGATGGCGCGGCCCGACATCGAGGTGATGGTGGCCGGCGGCGACGGCGACGGCTACTCCATCGGCGCGGGCCACTTCGTCCACGCCGTCCGGCGCAACGTCGACATGACGTACGTCGTGATGGACAACCGCATCTACGGGCTGACGAAGGGCCAAGCGTCGCCGACCTCCCGCGAGGACTTCGAGACGTCGACGAGCCCCGACGGGCCCAAACAGCCGCCGGTGAACCCCCACGCGCTGGCGCTCGCCTCCGGCGCGACGTTCATCGCGCAGTCGTTCTCCTCGGACGCGCTCCGCCACCAAGAGATCATCCAGGAGGCCATCGAGCACGACGGGTTCGGCTTCGTCAACGTCTACTCCCCCTGCGTCACCTTCAACGACGTCGACACGTACGACTACTTCCGCGACTCGCTGGTCGACCTGAAGGAGGCGGACCACGACCCGACCGACCGCGAGGCGGCGAAGGACGTGATCCTCGACAACGAGAAGGAACACCAGGGCGTCATCTACAAGGACGAGTCGTCGGTGCCGTACCACGAGCAGCACGGCGTCGACGAGGACATGTCGGTGCTTCCGGACGGCGCCCCCGAGGGCGCGACCGACCTCGTCCGCGAGTTCTACTGAACCGCGCCGCGGTCCCGGCGGGCGGACCCGATCCGACGCCCGTTTCGGGGGCCGGGTCTGCGTCCGACCGCCGGATGAGACCCCGGTAATTCCGACCTCTCTCGACGGCCAAAACCGGGCGAACGAGGGGGTTCGCGCGTATTTTCCGGTGGGTTTCAGCAAGCCTAATTAGGTGGGTCCGTAACCGTCGTGTATGGTTGACCGCTACGACGTCGCCATCGCCGGCGCCGGTCCGGCGGGCGCGCAGTGCGCCCGTGACCTGGCGACGCGCGACTACGACGTCGTCGTCTTAGAGACGGAGTCGGAAGACGAGTTCCCGCGACAGAGCAACAAGTCGACGGCGGGCACGTTCCCGTCGATGATGTCCTCTTTCGGAATCCCCGACGACGTCGTGATGTCGTACACCGACGACGTCGTGCTGGAGTCGCCCAACGAGTACTATGAGAGCTACCAGCCGGGCGCGGTGTTGGAGTTCGCGGAGTTCAAGCAGTTCCTCGTCGCCGACGGTCGCGACAACGGCGCGGAGTACCGCTTCGACGCGCGGGTCTCGCGGCCGATCCTCGACGACGACGGCGTCATCGAGGGGGTGCGGTACAACGGCGACGAAGCGGTGTACGCCGACATCGTGATCGACGCTACCGGTCCGGCCGCACCGATCGCCAGCGCGCTCGACGTGGTCGACCTCGAACGCGAGAACCAAGCCATCGGTATCGAGTACGAGATGGAGGGCGTCGAGATGAACCACCCGGACTACGCGGACCTCCGGCGGGCGATGATGCTCCGCTTGGACCACAACATCGCGCCCGGCGGCTACTCGTGGATCTTCGCGACCGGCGAGGACACCGCGAAGGTCGGCATCTGTTACATCCAGAACGACCGCCACCGCGAGTTCGCCGAGGCGGGGAAGACCGTCGACGGGTACCTCGACGACTGGATCGACCGCGACCCGCGGTTCGCCGAGGCGGAACAGATCGACGAGACGGTCCACCGCGGCTCCGCGCACATTCAGCGCCCGGAGCAGATGTACACCGACCGGTTCCTCGCCGTCGGCGACACAGTGCCGAGCATCGACCCGCTGTGGGGAGAAGGGATCCACAAGGGCATGAAGTCGGCCCGCGCCGCCGCGGCGACCGTCGACCGCTGTCTCACCGACTCGGAGCGGCGAATCGACGCGGAGAGCCTCGCGGTGTACGAGACGCTCTGGCACCGAGACGTGGCGCCGCGCGCGGAGTCGCGACTGACGCTCACGGAGTTGCTGTACCTCGCACCCAACGAGCGGTACGACCGGTTGATGCGCGATCTCCAAGAGACCGACGACGACATCTTGGCGAAGGCGAACCGCGGCGAGAAAGCGGGGATGGCGCGGCTGCTTCACCTCGACGACGTCCCGCTGCTCGCGAAGTACGCCCGCGAGCGGTTCGGTATCTGAGGAGCCGGGCCGACCGGTCGCGGGCGCACACATTCTGCGGGCGGGTGACGCGTCGCGACGTTTGAAGAACCGTTCGGAGAAGGCGGGTGGGCGGCGGCCGCGACCGTTACCGTTCGTCGAGGGGAACGAACTCGCTGTCTTCCGGACCGGTGTACCGGGCGCGCGGACGGATGAGGCGGTTGTCCTCTTGATACTCGGCGACGTGCGCGATCCAGCCGCCGACGCGGCTCATCGCGAAGATGGGCGTGTACATGTCGACGGGGATGCCGAGCGAGTCGTAGACGGAGCCGGAGTAGAAGTCGACGTTCGGGGCGATCCCCTCCTCGACGAGCCCCTGTTCGGTGAGGTACTCCTCGATGGCGGTGGTGTAGTCCAGCCACTTGGTGTCGCCCGACGATTCGGCGAGGTCGCGGAGCTTCTCCTCGAGGATGTTCGCGCGGGGGTCTTTCACCTTGTAGACGCGGTGCCCGAAGCCGGGGACGCGCCGTCCGTCGTCCCGGGCGTCTTTCACCCACTGGACGGGGTCCTTCGAGGAGGCGTCCACCTCGTGGAGCACCTCCATCACGTCTTGGTTCGCGCCGCCGTGGAGCGGACCGGAGAGCGCGCCGATACCCCCGGTGACGCCGGAGTAAACGTCCGCCATCGTCGACCCGATCACCATCGCGGTGAACGTGGAGGCGTTGAGCCCGTGGTCGGCGTGGAGCGTGAGCGCCATGTCGAACGTCTCCTCGCTCACGTCGTCCGGCTCGGTCCCGGTCAGCATGTAGAGGAAGTTCCCGGCGTGCGAGAGGTCCGGGTCGGGGGCGACCGGCTCCTCGCCCTGACGGACGCGCTCGAACGCGGCGAGGACCGTCGGGATCTTCGCCGTGATCCGTCGTCCCTGACGAAGCGTGGCCTCACCGGCGTCGGCCTCGTCGTCCGGGTCGTACGCCGACAGCATCGACGTCGCGGTCCGGAGCGCGGCCATCGGACGCTCGCCGGCGTCCGCGAGCGCGCGGACCGTCTCGATGACGTCGTCGTCAACCTCGCGCTCCGCCGCGAGGTCGGCGGCGAACGCGTCGAGCTCCGCGGCGGTGGGGAGCGAGCCGTGCCACAGGAGGTACAGCACCTCCTCGTAGCTCGCGCCCCGCGCCAGGTCTTCGATGTCGTACCCGCGATACACGAGCTTCCCGACCTCGCCGTCGACGTAGCTCAGATCTGACTCCGCGACGAGGACGCCCTCGAGCCCGCGTTTTAACTCATCAGCCATACCCCGAGTTATCTAGGCCGTCAAAAAAGCGTTATCTTTCAGGAGGGATACGTTACGACAATCGTGGTATGTGGCCGCGTCGAACGACGACGTGACAGCGAGCGAAAACGTCTGGCGTGGATGCGATCGCCAGCCAGCGGGGCGATCGGACGGCCGTCGGGCGGCTACGTCCGACCCGAACGGCCGGTTGCGGGATTCACCGCGCCGGGACGACCGTCACGGTCCGGTTCCGGTCGATCGCGTCCTCCAGTTCCTCGGCGATGGCCGAGCCGCGCGAGACCTGAACCTCACCGCCGCGCCCGACCGTGGCAGTGAAGAGGTACTCGCCGTCCGCGCGCACTTCGACCGTCTCGCCGACCTCGTCGTCGACGTCGATGACGACGTGACGCGAGGTGATCTCCGGCGCGACCACCGTCCCGCTCTCGGCGCCGACCTGCCCGTCGCCGTGCCCGTTCTCGGGGCCGCCGGCGGGACCGGCGCCGGACCCGCCGGGCTTCTCGTCGTGTGTGCGGACGTCGATGTCGATCCCGAGGCGGTTCTCGATGTCGGCGATGCGGCCGCCGCCCTTCCCGATCACCGTGCCGATGTCGCCCTCGGTGACGTAGACGACCGCCTCGTCGTCGCCGTTCAGCTCCACCTCGACGTGGCCGTGCGCGACCGAGCGGATCTCGCGTTCGATCTCCTTTTTCGCGATGCGGCCGACGCCCGTCTCGCTCCCCGCCTCGCCGCCGTCCTCGTCGAGCGGGACGGTGACGACCTGCCGGTTGAACGTGTATATCTCGTACTCCGGCCGACCGGTCTCGAAGTTCGACACCTGAATGACCGGACGGGCGAGGTCCTCGGCGGTGAGCCCCGCCGGCACCTTCACTTCCGTCGTCACGTCGTAGACCGTGTGGACCTCGCCGGCCTCGATGTAGACGACGGTGTCGACGATCTGCGGGATCATCCCGAGTTCGACGCGGCCGACGAGCCGCTGGAGCGCGTCGATGGCGCGGGAGGCGTGGACGACGCCGACCATGCCGACGCCAGCCATACGCATGTCGGAGAACACCTCGAAGTCGTTCGTCTTCCGGACCTCGTCGTAGATGGTGTAGTCCGGCCGGACGAGGAGGAGAGAGTCGGCGGTGTTCTCCATCTCGCCGCCGAGCGCGCCGTACTGCGTGATCTCGGGACCGACTTGGAGGTCTCGGGGCTTCTCCATCGTCTTCACCGCGTAGTCGCTGTCGTTCAGGAACTCCGCGACCGCCTGCGCGAACGTCGACTTCCCGGCGCCGGGCGAGCCCGAGATGAGGACACCGCGTTTCCGCTCCGCGAACCGGTCGCGGAGCTCGTCGGCGAACTCGTAGTCGTCGAGGTCCGTCTTCGCGATGGGACGGACGGCGGTGATCTCGACGCCGTCGGCGAACGGCGGGCGCGCCACCGCGATCCGGTAGTTGCGGAACTGGACGATGTCCATCCCGTCGTCAGAGAGCTCGATGAACCCCTCGCTCGACTGGCGGGCCAGGTCGACGATCGAGTTCGCCCACTCCCGCAGCTGCGCCTCGTCGGTGGGGTCGTCCGCGATCTCGACGTAGCGCATCTCGCCGAGCGCCCCGCGCTTCGCCTTCGGGACGGTCCCCGTCTTGAGGTGGACTGACATCGTCTCGTCGGTGAAAAAGTCCTGTATCGGCAGCTCGTCGACGACGCCGCGGGCGACGGGCTCGACGTACTCGACGTCGAGCCCCTTCGCGCGGGCCACCTCGGCCTGAACCACGTCGCTGGAGAGGAGCGTCGCGTCGTGGTCGGCGGCGAGGTCGCGGATCAGCGCGTCCACGTCGCCCTCGTGTGCGTTCGAGCGGGCGTCGCCGCTCGCGCGCTCGCCGACGTACCGCAGCTCGATCGTCCCGTCGTCGGCGTAGTCCGCGAGCCGCTTGAGTTCGCTGAGCCCGTCCCAGCCGGATTCGAGCCCGTCGTTCGCCTGCGACTCCAACTCGCCGACGACCGCCTCCGGGACGAACACGGTGACCGACTCGTAGGTCCCGTCCGCGACGCGTTCGGACACGCGGCCGTCGACGACCGCGCTCGTGTCCGGTACTACGTTCATACCCGAGTTCGGGACGGGAACCGTATAAGGGTGTTCGACCGGGGGCCGCGGGCGGACGGCGTGGAATCGCGCCGGTCAGTCGTCGCGTCGGTCGTGGCGGTCGAGCGGCGCGGCGGTCGCGCCTCCGTCGAACCGGTCGACCCGCTCAGTCGTCCGCGGCCGCCCGCTCCGCCCGCTCGGCCGCCAACCGCTCGGCGTAACCGGTGAAGTTCTCGAACAGTTGCTTCGCCTCGCAGGCGGCGTCGTAGGCGTCGGGCGTGATCGACTCGAGGACGCCGTCCACGCGGGCGTCACCGATCTGATCCCGCTTACCGTCGGTCACGTCGCGGGCCGTGTCGATGTCGTACTCCGGGTGGAACTGGACCCCCCAGCAGTGGCCGTCGCGGAACGCGTGGACGCCGCGGTCGTTCTCCGCGAGCAGCGTCGCTGACGGCGGGAGTTCGACGACTGCGTCGCCGTGGGTGGTGAAGGCGGTGAACGTCTCGTCGATCCCCTCGAACAGCGGGTCGTCGCGAGGTCGGCGGATCTCGTTGTAGCCGATCTCGAACCCGTCCATGCCCGCGACGCGGCCGCCGAGCGCCTCCGCGAGCACCTGGTGACCGTAACAGACGCCGAGGACGGGGACGCCGGCGTCGGCGGCCTCGGCGACGTAGTCGACGAGCGGCGGGATCCACGCCTCGTCCCAGTAGACCGACGAGCGCGACCCGGTCACCACGACGCCGTCGAACTCGGTGTGATCGGGGAGGTCTCCCGCGACGGCGTCGAACTCGACGAGGTCGGCGTCGAGCTCTCTGCGGAAGTTCCGCCGGGTGTTCGCACCGTCGTGGGCGGCGTTCAGCAGGGCGAACCGGAGGCGAGTCATCAGGCGAAGAGTTCGGCGAGAGTCACAAAACGGTTGCGACGCCGGACGCCCCGGCCGACGACGCGGACGCGGGCGTCGCGCGGCCCCGAACGCCGCGCCTACTCGAACCGGCCGGCCGCGTGTTCGGCGAGCCAGCCGACGAGGAGGTCGTTGACCGCGGCCGACGCCTCGACTCCGACGAGGTGGCGCGCCCCGTCGATCCCGTGGAACTCCCCACGGGGGAGCCCCTCCGCGAGCGTCTCCCCGGCCGTGGCCGGACAGACCGTGTCGTCGGTGCCGTGGACGACGAGCGCGGGCGTGGTGATCTCGTGGAGGCGACCGGCGAGGTCGAACCCCTCGATCGCGGCGCGGTGCGCCTCGTACGTCTCGCGGTCGGCGTCCTCCGCGAGGCGCCACTCCGCGATCCGCGAGAGCGCGTCGGGATGGGCCTCACGGAAGTCGAGCGAGAGGAGGCCGTTCAGCGACCCCTCGACGGCGGCCGGATCGGCCGGGGGGGCCCAGACGCCGTCGGGGTTGTAGGCGTCCCCCGCGGGCGGCGTCCCGACGAGCGCGACGCTCGCCGGCCGCGAGGAACTCGCCGCGGCCGTCAGCGCGACCATCCCGCCGAGCCCGTAGCCGACAAGGTGAGCGTTTCGGATCCCCTTGGCGGCACACACCGCGTCCACGTCGGCCGCGAGCTCCCCGACCGCGTACGGGCCGGGCGGGGCGTCGGACCGCCCGACACCCCGCGTCTCCGGGGTGATCACGGTGTGTGGACCGGCGAGCGCCGCGTGCTGCCAGCCGAACTGCCAGGCGCCGAGCCCGACGTCGCCGCAGAACACCACCGCCTCGTCGCCGTCGCCGGTGTCGGGGGCGTCCACCTCGTACCGGATCTCGGTCCCGGCGTTGGTCGCGTGCGGCATAGTGGCGAACTGGGCGCGTTCAGGCCTCCTGAAGGCTGCGGAGGACGTCCGGCGCCGCGTCGAGGGCGTCGTCTAAGGCGTCCGCGTCCGGGCCGCCGCCCTGCGCGAAGTCCGGCGGCCCGCCGCCGCCACCGCCGACGCGCCCGGCGAGCTCCGAGACGACCTGCCCCGCGTTCACGTCGACGCAATCGGGGACGCCAACGACGAAGCTCGCGGAGCCGTCCGCGCCGCTGCCGATCACCGCGACTTTCCCGTCGTCGACGTGGGCGTTCGCGGTCGCGCGCAGTTCGTCGGCGTCGCCGTCGAGCCGCTGGATCACCGCTGTCGTCCCGGCAACCTCGACCGCCTCGGCGTCGGCGCCGCCGGCGGCCCGCGCGGCCGCGAGCTCCTCTTTGAGCGACTCGATCTCCTTGCCGCGGGCCTTCCACTCCTCGAAGAAGCGCTCGGCGGTGTCCGGCACGTCGAGCGGGTCCACGTCCAGGACCTCGGCCGCGTCGTACAGCGCGTCCTCGGTGCGCTGGGTCGCCTCCACCGCCGCGGCCCCGGCCGCGAAGACGATGCGCTCGACGCCGTCCTGTACCGGCTCCGTCTTCAGCACTTTCACGGCGCCGATCTCGCCGGTGCGGGCGACGTGCGTGCCGGCGCAGGCCTGAACGTCGGCGTCGCCGACGTGGATCAGCCGGACGTTCGTTCCCGGCGGGACGCCGCCCTGATACAGGTCGAAGCCGTGCTCGGCCTCCGCCTCGTTGCGGTCGGGCCACTCCTGGCGGACGGGGACGTCGTCGCGGACCAACTCGTTCGCGACGCGCTCGATCGCCTTCACGTCCTCGCGGTCGATGCGCTCGAAGTGGCGCACGTCGAGCCGCGCCGAGTCGGTTCCCTTCTGGGCGCCAGCCTGCCGGACGTGGTCGCCGAGCACCTCGCGGGCGGCGTGACCGATCAGGTGCGTCGCGGTGTGGTGCGCGCGCAGTCGGTCGCGGCGGTCGCCGTCCACCTGCCCCGTGACGAACTCGCCTTTGCCGGGGTCCGCGTCCGTGCGGTGGAGCACGACCCCGTCGACCTCCTGAACGTCGTCGACGTCGACGGTGGTCTCTCCGACCGTGAGGTGGCCGCGGTCGGCCGGCTGACCGCCGCTCTCGGGGTAGAACATCGTCTGGTCCAGCACCACGTCGTACCCGCCCTCGGCCTCCAGCACGTCGAGGACGACCGCCTCGAACTCCGTGCGTCCCTGGTCGTCGTAGAACAGCTTCTCCGTCTCGGGGAGGTCGGCGAGCCGCTCGTCGCGCTCGTCGCTCTCTCCCGCGGCGTCGCCCTCCTCGTGTCGGTCGGCGACGAGCGCGTAGAAGTCGTCGGGCACGTCGACGGTCGCGCCGCGCTCGTCGGCGATGTCGGCGACCATGTCGGGCTGGATCCCGTGGGAGTCGTACAGCTCCAGTAGCTCCCCCGTCGGGATCGGCTCACCGGTGCCGGCGTACTCGTCGGCGAGCTGTTCGACCTTGCGGGCGCCGCGCTCCAGCGTCCGCTCGTACTTCCGCTCCTCGCTGCGGACGATCTCGCGGATCGTGTCGCGGTTCTCGTAGCCGAGCCGCTCGGCCTGCATGTCGACCAGCTCGTCGAGCGGCGCGTCGACGCCGACCTCGTCGACGAGGCGCTTCATCCGGCGGAGCACCATCCGGGCAAGGTAGCCCGTGCCGACGTTCGACGGGACGATCTCGTCGCCGAACATGTACGCGAGCGTCCGCGAGTGGTCGGCGATCGCGTAGATCGCTTCGAGCGGTTCCACCAGCTCGCGCAGTCGGTCGACGTCCACGTCGAGCCGGTCTGCGATCTCGCCGCGGGCGGCCTCCACGTCGTCGACGTCGTCGATGTCGAGCCGGCCGGAGAGCTTGGCGGCGCGGTGGACGATCTCGCGTTCGGCCTCGGTGTGCTCGACACCGGCGTTGTCTTTCAGGAAGTCGATCGCGTCGGGGTAGACGGCCTCGTACACGGTCGCGGTCCCCTGGCTCATCCACGTCCACCGCTCTAACCCGTACCCGGTGTCGACGATGTACGTGTCCATGAACGAGTACGAGTTCCCGTCTTTCATCTCGTAGTCGCCGTCGGGGTCCCGCTCCATACACATGAAGACGAGCGTCGCCAGCTCGGCGCCCTTGTAGATGACCTCGATGGCGGGGCCGGCGTTACCGCCGCCGACCCACGGGTCCTCGATGTAGGTGATCTCTTCGAGGTCGGCGCCGAGACTCTCGAACAGCTCGTCGCAGTACCGGACCGTCTCGTCTTTCCAGTACACCTCGCCGTGGTAGGCGTACTCGTCCTCGTCGACCTCCTCGCGCGTGTTGAACGCGTGGTGGGCCATCATCTCGAACGCCATCGTGTGCCGGCCCGTCTTGCCGACGTTGTCGATGTCCTGCATCCGGATACAGGGCTGCGAGATGGTCAGCGGGTTCGCCGGCGGGGGCGTCTGTCCCGAGGTGACGAGCGGCTGGAAGTCGTAGATTGACGCCTGCGTCAGGAGCACGTCGTCGCGCCAGCGGTTCGCGGCGACCGGGTACGGGTCGATCCGCTCGTGGCCGTTGTCTTCGAAGAAGGAGAGGAACGCCTCGCGCATCTCCGACAGCGAGTGCGCCTCCGGGAAGCCCGGGTCGTCGATGAAGCTGTAGTCCTCGCAGGGCGGCTCGCCGCACAGGTCGCGGTCGCCGTCGCGGGTCCAGAAGTGCGCGCCACAGGAGGGACACTCCTTGCGCTCGAACCCCTCCTCCTCGAAGTAGTCGAGACGGTACTCCGCTTCGAGATCGCTCATTACACGAACGTGGCCCGTGTTGCTCCAAAAGGGTTCCGGGGTCGCTCGTCGCCGGCGAGGAGGGCGGAGCGCGGGACGGCCGGAACCGCCCGACTGCGGAGATCGGTACGAAGTTTTATGCTCTCGGCGTGTACTAATTCGTACAATTGTGACTCCTGCGTTGGGTGAGCGCGCGTCCGTTCTCGTGCTCGCAGACGACCCCCGACTCACCGACGAGGTCGAGTCGGGGGCCGACCCAGAGAACCGCGGCGACGACGGACCGGTCGCGGTCGAGACCCACGCGACAGCTCCCGCCGACGTCGACGAGGAGCGCCTCGCGGAGGTCGACGTGGCGGCCGTCACCGACGAGGCGGGGCTCGACCGGGTCCGCTCGGCCGAGGCCGTCGAGTACGTGATCGCGTACGTCGACGATCCGACGGGCCGGACCGCGACGGACCCGCTCGTCGACGCGGTCGCCGGAACGCCCGAGGCGCTCTCGGAGACGGTCTCGTGGCTGCTCGCCCGGGATCAACGGTCGACCGTCCGGGCGAAGCCGACCCGGACCCCGTCGCGAATCGAACAGCTCAACGCCGGGATGGCGGAGCTCGCCGCCGTCAGGTCGGTCGACGAGGCGTACCGGGCGGCCATCGCCGTCACCGAGCAGGTGTTTCCGGAGTATCACGCCGTCGTCGCCGTTCGGGACGGCGAGTGGGTCGAGCCCGTGGTCGCCTCCAGCGGGACGCCCGTCGAGGACTGTAACCGGGTCCGCGTCGGCGCCGGCGTGGCCGGCAGGACCGTCCAGACGGGCGACGCGTCGATCGCCCCGAACCCGAACCCAGAGGGCCAGTTCGGTACGCTGCTCACCGTTCCCGTGGGCGACGACGTCGTCTTCCAGCTCGCCGCCGACGGAGTTGACGACGGCGACGCGTTCGACGACGCCGACCGCCGGCTGGCGGAGCTGCTCGCCTCCCACCTCGAAGAGACGCTCGACCGGATCGGGGTCACGGAGGCGCTCCGGACCGAACGCGACAGGCTGCTCGCGCTGTTCACGAACGTACCGGACCCCGCCGTCGCCTACGACTACGTCGACGGCGAGCCGATCGCCCGACAGGTGAACGACGCGTTCGAGGCGACGTTCGGCTACGAGGCCGAGACCGTGCTCGGCGAGTCCATCGACGAGTACATAGTCCCCCCCGACGCCGAGTCGGAGGCCGACGACCTCAACGAGCGCTTACAGTGCGGCGAGAACGTCCGCCGGGAGGTGACCCGGACCACCGCGGAGGGGCCGCGTCACTTCATCCTCCACGTCATTCCGATCCACCTCGACGCCGCCAACGCGGCCGGATACGCCATCTACACCGACGTCACCGACCGACGGGAGCGCGAGGAGACTCTCCGGCGGCAGAACGAGCGACTCGACGAGTTCGCGTCCATCGTCTCGCACGACCTCCGGAATCCGCTGTCGGTCGCGGAGGGGTACGTCGACCTCGCCCGCGAGACGGACGACACGGCGCCCCTAGAGAAGGCCGCGGACGCGCTCGGGCGGATGGACGAACTCGTCGCGGACCTCCTGTCGCTGGCCCGGGAGGGACACTCGGTGGGAGAGACCGAGTCCGTCTCGGTGGTGGACGTCGCGCGCGAGGCGTGGGAGTGCGTCGACATGGCGAACGCGACCCTCGACGTCGAGACGGATGCGACGCTGGACGCGAACCGGACGCGGCTCTGCGAGCTGCTTGAGAACGTCTACCGGAACAGCGCGGACCACGGCCGCGACTCCCCCGACGAGCCGCTCTCGGTCCGCGTCGGAGCGCTGACGCGTCGCGACGACGGGACCGCGGCCGACGGCTTCTACGTCGAAGACGACGGGAGCGGGCTCCCGGACGACGCCGACAATGTGTTCGAGAGCGGGTTCACGACCGACGAGTCGGGGACGGGACTGGGACTCGCCATCAGCGAGCGCATCGCCGAGGCCCACGGCTGGAGCGCGCACGCGCTCGCCGCCGAGGACGGCGGGGCGCGCTTCGAGTTCCGGGTCCCCTGAACGCGCCCGGCGGCGGTCCGAAACGACCTTACGCCGCGCGCGAAGGTATCCGGTATGGTCGAGAACGTCGTCTACCCCGCATACTTCGACGCCGAGCTGTCGCGGTCCGAGGGGCGCCGCGTCCCAACGGATCTGGCGGTCGAAGCGCCGACCGTCGACGAGATAGCGAAAGCCGTCCAGCAGGTGGGCTACGACGCGGTCGTCGAGCGCGACGCGACGTATTCCCGGGAGTTCGAGCCACGGGGCTCCGTCGTCGTCAAAGGCACCGAAGACACCGCGAAAAACGACCTCGTTCAGGCGATCGCCGCGTACCTCGGCGTGCTCCGGGAGTAACCGTGCGGCGCGTCGGCACCGTCGTCCGCACGGCCGGCGGACTCGCGATCGCCCGCGGCGACGCCGGCGACGATCCGCCCCGGATCGGCGCGAGCATCGTCGACGAGTCGCTCTCGACGGTCGGCCGCGTCGTCGACGTGTTCGGTCCTATCGACCGCCCCTACGTGGCGATCACGCCCGGCGACGGCGTCGGACTCGCCGACCTCCTCGGCGAAAAGTTGTACGCGCGGTAGCTACGCGTCGCCCGGCTCGGGTGTCGTTCGTCCCTCCGCCGCCTCCTCGTCGACCGCCACGTCGAAGTCCGCGAGCGTCTTGTCCGTGCGAGCGAGGCGCTCGGCGACGAGCAGCTTCTCCCGCCGCTCCAGTCGGTCCCAGTCGAACTCCGCCGGCGGCGACGCCTCCAGCGACTCGAACCGCTCGATCACCGCCTCGTTCGCGAACCGCTCGAACGAGCCGCAGTCCGGACAGGTCCGGGACAAGTGCGACGTGTCGAAGGTGCGCGTGACGGTGGCGTCGAGGCAGTTCAGACACCGATAGGTGTGGCTCCGGGACACGAACACAGTAACGGGGCGAACGAATGAGTATCTGTGGTCGGCGGTGCGGGGTTCGGCGACCGAAACCGCCCTCCGGGGCGCGGTGAGTGGTGACGCGGAGAACAGCGGAAACAGAAATCGACCGGCGGAACGGACCGCTCAGCGCTGCGGAGCCGCCGGTCAGAACAGCGCGGAGGCCGCCGCTTCGGCCGTCTCGATGACGGGCCCGAAGCCGGGCAGGAGCAGCACCGTCGCGACCGCCGCGAAGATGACCGCGGCGTACAGCGCCGTCGGCCGCACGTCGATCGCGTCGAGCGCGCTCGGCGACGCGGGGTCGTCCAGGAACAGCGCCTTCACGACCCGGCTGTAGTAGTACAGCGACACGACGCTGTTTATCGCGCCGAGCCCGGCGAGCCACAGGAAGCCGTTGTCGATGGCCGCCTGAAACAGGAAGTACTTCGAGAAGAACCCGGCGAACGGCGGGAGCCCCGCCAGCGAAAACATGAACACGGCCATCGCGACGGAGGCGACCGGCGCGCGCCGCCAGAGCCCCGCGTAGTCCGCGAAGGTGCGGCCGACGCCCCACCGCTCCGCCATCGCGACGAAGAGGAACGCGCCGGTGTTCATGAACCCGTAGACGAGCAGGTGCGCCATCGCGGCGCCCATGACGGTGCCGTTGGCGGGCCCGTCGACCGTGAGCGCGGCGACGCCGATGAGCGCGTATCCGGCGTGCCCGATCGAGGAGTAGGCCAACATCCGCTTGACCTCCTCCTGGACCGCGGCCGCGAAGTTACCGAGCGTCATCGTGACGGCCGCGAGGATCGCGAACGCGAGCATCCAGTCGACGTTCGCCGACGCCGCCATCTCCAGCGGGAACGCCTCGGTGAACACGCGGAACGCGACGACGAACCCGGCGGCCTTCGAGGCCGACGAGAGGAACGCGCTCACCGGCGCGGGCGCGCCCTCGTACGCCTCCGGCGCCCAGAAGTGGAACGGGACGGAGGCCGTCTTGAAGGCGACGCCGCCGATCATCATCACGACGCCGACGCCGAGCACGCCGGCCAGCCCGTCGATCGAGGCCGACGCGATGTCGGCGAGGATCAGCGAGCCCGTCGCGGCGTACACGAGCGAGATGCCGAACAGGAAGATAGCCGACGAGAGCGCGCCGACGAGGAAGTACTTCAGCCCCGCCTCGACGCTCCCGCGGTTCTGCTTGAGGTACGCGACGAGCACGTACGAGGGCAGCGACACCATCTCTAAGGCGACGAACACGACCGCGAGCGAGTTCGCGACCGCCAGAAGCGCCATGCCGGTCGCGGCGAACGTCACGAGCGAGTAGAACGCCGCCGGGTTGGCGTGGTCGTGGAAGTAGTCGTGGGCCGCGACGAGAACCAGCGCGGTCACCGACGCGAAGATGGCGGTGAAGAACAGCGACAGCGTGTCCACCTTCACCGCGTCCGCGAACAGCAACACCGCGCCGCCGTCCGGGCTCACACCGCCGCTGGCGGTGAGCCAGACGCTCGCCGCGAGCGCGGCGAGGGACCCGATCGCGCCGACGACCGCCATCGACGTGTTCGACCGCGCGTCCGGCCGGACCGTGTCGACCAAGAGCAGCGCGAGACCGGTGACGGCAAGCAGGAGCGCCGGCAGCAGCGCCGTCACGCCGGGCAGGCCGTTAACCATTGATCGTCACCCCCTCTACCACGGGTAGGGCAGCGTCGCGGATCATCTCGAAGAAGATGTCGGGCGCAACGCCGAGCACGATGATCGCTACCAGCAGCACCGCGAGCGGGGCGACGTCGTGGAACGGCGCGGGCCCCACGTCGTAGTCGGTCTCCAGTTCGAACGGACCGAACAGCGTACTCTGCATCGCCGACAGCAGGTAGCCGGCGACGATGACGATACCGAACATCGCGAGCGCCGTGAACACCGGCGCGTACGGGAGCGACGGGGCGGACAGCGAGCCGACGAAGATGAAGAACTCGCCCGCGAAGCCGGCCATCAGCGGGAGCCCCATGTAGCCGAACGCGCCGGCGACGAGGATCCCGACGGTGACCGGCATCCGGTCGGCCATGCCGCCCATGTCGCCGATCATCCGCGTGTGGGTCGTGTTGTAGATGACGCCGACCGCCATGAACATCAGTCCCGAGATGAGGCCGTGCGCGACCATCTGGAACGTCGCGCCGCCGACCCCGTACTCGGTGAACACGATGAGCCCGAGGATGACGTACCCCATCGACGAGACCGACGAGTACGCGACGATGCGCTTGAGGTCCTTCTGTGCGAGCGCCAGCATCGCGCCGTAGATGACGCTGATGACGGCGATCGCCGCGATCGGAACCGCGAGCATCGACGCCTGGTCGGGCAGCATCGTGAAGTTGAACCGGAGCAGCGCGTACGTCCCCATCTTCAGGAGGACGCCCGCCAGCAGCACCGACGCGGGGGTCGGCGCCTGAACGTGCGCGTCCGGCAGCCACGTGTGGAACGGCACGATCGGGACCTTCACCGCGAACCCGAGGAACATCGCGAGGAACGCGAACAGGGCGAGGCGGTCCGGCGCGATGCCGAACCACGTGCCCAAGTCACCCGCGGCGATCGCCTGCGCGATCTCGGGTAAGGCGAACGACGACACCGAGTCGCCGAGCGCGAACACGAGGCTCATGAAGCCGATGAACATCAGTAGCGACGCCGCGTTCGTGTACACGAAGAACTTGATCGCGGCGTACTTGCGGCGCGGACCGCCCCAGATCCCGATGAGGAAGTACATCGGGACCAGCACGGCCTCCCAGAAGACGAACCACAGGAAGAAGTCGAGCGCGGCGAACACGCCCAGCAGGTTCGCCTCCATGAACAGCATGAGCCCGTAGAACTGGCTCTGCCGCGAGTCCACGGGCGTCCACGCGCTGACGATCGCCAGCGGGACGAGGAACGTCGTGAGCACGAACAGCGGGAGGCTGATCCCGTCGAGGCCGACGAACCACGAGACGCTGCGGCCGCCGACTTCGAGCCACTCGATCTGCGTCGCGTACGCTATCTCCCCGCCCAGCAGGGCGTTGCCGCCGGCCTCGAAGCCGGACCACAGGTAGAGGCTGCCGACGAACGGGATCAGGCTGATCGCGAACGACAAGCGGCCGGCCCACTCGTCGGGCGCGAGGAACACGGTCAGCGCGCCGACGAAGGCGGCCGCCATGAGCGCTTCGAGTATCACAGGAACCACCCCCCGGTCGCGCCGAGCACGAGCAACAGCGCGACGAGTCCGAAGGTGAGCAGGGCGGCGTACTGCGAGACGATCCCCGACTGGAGCTGACGGATCCGACCGCCGCCGGTGAGGCTCACCGAGGAGACGCCGTTCACGACGCCGTCGATGATTCCCTGATCGAAGACGTTCGCGCCGCCCGCGACGTCTTCCGTGCGATACGCGAGCCAGACCTGCAGTTCGTCGAGGTAGTAGTTGTTGTACAGCACGTCTTTGATGCCGCCGAGCTTGGCGGTGTGTTCCGCGGGCGACGGCACGTTGTAGAGCCGCCAGGCGAGTCCGAGTCCGAGCAGCGCTAAGCCGAGCGAGACGGCCGCGCCGACGAGGACGGTCCCGGTCTCACCGCCGACGAGGTAGCCGCTGCTGTAGGGACCCAAGTCGGCGTAGTGGTGCGAGGAGAGGCCCTCGATGCCGCCCCAGTGGTTGTCGAGCCACAGGTGAAGCAGGTCGATCCCTTCGATGCCGAGGACCTTCTGGACCGGCACCATGTTGATGAACCCGGTGACGACCGCGAGCGAGCCGAGGACCGTCAGCGGCCCCTTCACGTTCCAGCGGACCGGGACGGGGTCGCGCGCGGTGTCGCTGCGGGGCTCGCTGTGGAAAGTCAGGAACACCATCCGGAAGGTGTAGAACGCGGTGACCGGCACCGCGAGCAGCCCCATCAGGTAGCCGCCGAGCAGCAGCGGGTCGTTGAGGCCGTGGACGAGCGCCTCGTAGAGGATTTCGTCTTTCGACCAGAAGCCAGCGAACGGGAAGATGCCCGCGAGCGCCAGCGACCCGGCGAGGAAGGTGTAGTAGGTGACGGGCAGCTTCGACTTCAGCCCGCCCATGTCCCACATGTCTTCGTTGTGGTGCATCGCGATGATGACCGACCCGGCGCCGAGGAACAGCAGCGCCTTGAAGAACGCGTGGGTGGTCAGATGGAAGACCGCGGCCACGTACCCGCCCGCGCCGAGCGCGAGCATCATGTACCCGTACTGGGAGATGGTGGAGTACGCGAGCACCTGCTTCAGCTCGTTTTTCACGAGCCCCATCGTCGCAGCGAACAGCGCCGTGAAACCGCCGATGAAGGCGATGACCGCCATCGTCGTCGGCGTCAGCACGTAGAACCCGTACATCCGCGCGACGAGGTAGACGCCGGCCGCGACCATCGTCGCGGCGTGGATCAGCGCCGAGACGGGCGTCGGGCCCTCCATCGCGTCTGGGAGCCACGTGTGAAGCGGGAACTGCGCGGACTTCCCGACGACGCCGCCCAAGACGAGCAGGCCGACGACGGTCAGCCACGTCCCGAGTTCGACGCCGCCGGGCGTCCACGCGACCGAGCCGGAGCCGTTGAGCGCCGCGTCGGCGAGCGCCGGGAACGACTCCGGACCGGCGAACTGCGCCGTGCCGAAGGTGGCGAACACCGCGACGACGCCGACGAGGAAGAAGTAGTCGCCGAAGCGGGTGACGAGGAACGCCTTCTTCGCCGCCGACGGCGGGCCCGGCTCCCGGAAGTTGAAGCCGATGAGCAGGTACGAGCAGAGCCCGACCAGCTCGAAGAACATGAACGCCATCAGGAGGTTGTCGGCGACGACGAACCCGAGCATCGAGGCCGTGAACAGACCGAGGCCGGCGTAGTAGCGCGGCAGGCCGGTCTCGCCCTCGTCGTTCATGTAGCCGAGCGAGAACACGTGGACGAGAAGCGCCACGAGCGTCACGATGACGAGCATGAGCGCCGACAGCGGGTCGATCAGGACGCCGAAGGAGAGCTCGATGTCCGTCGGGCCGATGCCGGCACCGCCCTCGCTCGCCCAGTAGTACAGCGTCTCGTTGTACGCCCGTCCGCCCGCGACGGTCGCCGCGACCCAGATCGACAGCAGGAACGAGCCCGCGGTCGCGGCGATACCGCCGAACGCGCCGCCCTTCGGGAGGTACCTGCCCGCGCCGAGCGCGACCAGGAACGAGAAGAACGGGAGGAGCACGATCGCCGGGACGTATGCGAATGCGTTCACCATCTTACCACCTCATCTCCGCGGGAACAGTCACGTCTGTCGTGCCGAAGTTACGGTATAACACGAGTATGATGCCGATACCGATGGCGACCTCGGCGGCGGCGAGCGCGATGACGAACAGCGCGAACACCTGCCCCGTGAGGTCGCCGTAGTAGAGCGCGAACGCGACGAAGTTGATGTTGGCCGCGTTCATCATGAGCTCGACGCTCATGAGGAAGTACAGCGCGTTCCGGCGCGTCAGCACGCCGAACAGACCGACGCAGAAGACGGCCGCCGCTAGCAGCAGGTACCACGACGGCGGAATGGAGGACGCGACGGCGGTCACTTCCGATCACCTCCGTCGCGTCCGCCGTCCGTGAACGCCTGTCCGACCGCCGAGATGACCGACCCGTCCTCCTCGCGTTTCGCGAGGTAGACGGCGCCGTCGACCGCGACGTCGAGCGCGACCGCGGCGATCAGGAAGGCCGCGAGGAACCCCTCCGCGGGGATGGTCGCGATGTCGTACGCGCCGAGGTTGAACAGGGCGTACCCGAGGTTGTGGACGATCGAAGCGTCAGCCGGGAAGCCCACCTCCTCGAAGCCGAACGTCGCCGCGTTGATCGTCGCGGCCAGCACGGCGAACAGGGCGCCCACGGCGACCGCGGGGGCGATCCGCGACCCGCGGCTCTCGTCGTTGCTCACGCGCTACTCACCTCCGTTTCAGAATCAGATCGCGTGAGCATCACGGCGAACGTGACCAAGATGAGAACCCCGCCCACGTAGACGAGGATCTGCATGGCGGCGATAAACTCCGCCCGCAGCATCACGTAGTGCACCGCGACGCTCGTGAGGGCTCCGCCCAGCAGCAGCGCGGCGTGGAACACGTCGCGCGCCAGGACGACCCCGAGGGCGAACGCCAGCGTAACCGCGGCGAACAGCCCGAACGCGATGGTAGGATAAACCATTGTGTTTGTCTCCTATGAGAACCCCTTTGAAGATTTCGAGACGTGCCCGCTACTGGTAGTCGACCTCGCCGTCACCCTCCCCGATCCACGCGCCGCGATCGGGATTGCGGGACTCCAGCGGGTCGATCCCCTTGTACCACGGGACGTTCTTGAGCTGTTCTTTGTTGAACACGAAGTCGTCTTTCGTGTCGGCGGTGAACTCGAAGTTCTGCGTCAACAGGATCGCGTCGACGGGACAGACCTCCTCGCAGAGCCGGCAGTAGATGCACTGCCCGATGTGGAGGTTGTACTGCTCACCGTTGCGCTGGTCGTCCTGAACGATCTGGATCGTGTCGTTCGGACAGACGTTCTCGCACTGCCGACACCAGATACACCGTTCCTGGCTGAACTTGTGGACCCCGCGGAACCGCGGGCTCACTTCGGGCGCGTCCTCCGGGTATTCCACCGTGAACGTATTCCCGTCCAGCGCGTGCTTCATCGTCGTCGCCATGGATTTCATGAGTCCAATCATGTTACGCGATCACCCCCACGATTACGGCCGTGAGCACCAGGTTCGCGAACGACAGCACCAGCATTCCCTTCCAGCCGATTTCGATCAGCTGGTCGATACGGACGCGGGGCAGCGCCGCGCGGGCCCACTGCGTGAACAGGAAGAAGCCCCAGATCTTCACCACGAACCAGATGAAGCTGATACTCTCCGGACCGGGCCCGGAGGCCCCGCCGAGGAACGTCACGGCGAGGATCGCCCCGCCGAGGAAGATGTGGACGAACTCGCCGAGGTAGAAGAGGACGAAGTACGCCGAGGAGTACTCCGTCTGGTACCCGCCGACGATCTCGGTCGGCGCCTCGGGGATGTCGAACGGATTCCGCCCGATCTCCGCCATGTTCGCCGTGAGGAACAACACGAACGCGAACGGGTTCACGAGGGCGTACCACGACGGGATCGAGACGCCGGCGATCGTCACGAGCGTCTCCGTCTGCGCGCCGACGACGCCGCTCATCTGGAGCGTGCCGGAGAAGATCACGACCGACATCGCCGTGACGATGAGCGGGATCTCGTACGCGAGGTTCTGCGCGACGGCGCGGAGACCGCCAAGGAGCGAGTACTTGTTGTTCGACGCGTAGCCGGCCATCACCAGCGAGACCGAGGCGATCGACGCGAACGCGAACACCAGCGCGAACCCGACCTCGGGGTCCGCGAGGTGGAGGTTGATCGGACCGAGCTGGCCCATCGGGATCACGGAGAAGCCGAGCAGCGCCGACGACGGCAGGATGATCGGCGCGATGTCCCACGAGGGGCGGTCGACGCCCTCGGGGATGATCAGCTCCTTCGCGAGGAGCTGGATCGCGGCCGCCGGGATGATGAGCAGGCCGAACGGGCCGATCCGGTCGACCGCGATCCGGTCGGTGAACGCCGCCGTGATCTTCCGTTTCGCCCACGGGCCCGCGACGCCCGTGAACGCGAGGATGATGTTTCCGACGACGAAGGCGGCGACCAGCGAGGCCGCGACCTCGCCGATGACGCTGTCGAGCCCGAGCGTGTCGACGATGAACTCGGGGAACAGCTGTGCGGGGGCCGTACCCATCAGCGGTCCACCTCCCCGAGAACGACGTCGAGGCTACCGAGGGCCGCGATGACGTCGGGGATGTACTCCCCGTTCGCCATCTCCGGCAGCGTCTGGAGGTTCGAGAAGCACGGCGACCGGATCTTGAACCGCGCCGGCTTGTCCGTGCCGTCCGCGCGGATGTAGATGCCGAGTTCGCCCTTCGCGCCCTCGACGGCGCGGTAGATCTCCGTGTCGTCGTCCGGGCGCAGCGTGCGCGGCACGTTCGCCTGGATGTTGCGCTCGTCTTCGGGCCAGTCCTCGAGCAGGTCGACGCACTGCTCGATGATCTTCGCGGACTCCTCGACCTCGCGCATCCGGACGAGCAGGCGGCTGAAGTTGTCGCCGCCGTCCTCGGTGACGACGTCCCAATCGAGCTCGTCGTAGTAGCCGTACGGGTCGTCGCGGCGGAGGTCGTAGTCGACCCCCGAGCCGCGGGCGACGGGGCCGGTCGCGCCGTAGTTCTTCGCGACCTCCGGCGGCAGGATGCCCGTGTCGATGGTCCGCATCTGGAACACCTCGTTCGAGGTGATCAGGTTGTGGTACTCCTCGACGGACTCCGGGAGTTGGTCGAGGAAGTCCCGGGTCTTCGAGAAGAACTCCTCGCGCGGTTCCGGCAGGTCCCAGACGACCCCGCCGAGCCGGAAGTAGTTGAACATCAGCCGCTGTCCCGTCAGGTCCTCCAAGAGGTTCTGGACGCGCTCGCGGTCGTTGATGGCGTACATGAACGTCGCCGTGAAGTCGCCGTTGATGTCGAGCGCGAACGTCGCGAGCGCGAGCATGTGCGCGGCGATCCGGCACATCTCCGCGCCCATCGTCCGAATGACCTGCGCGTACTCGGGCACCTCGATGTCCGCGAGGTCCTCGGCCGCGCGGGCGTACGCCCACTCGTTGAGCAGGCCCGCCGAGATGTAGTCCCAGCGGTCGGGGTACGGCATGATCTGGTGGCGGTACGTCCCGGACTGCGCCATCTGCTCCTCGCTGCGGTGGAGGTAGCCGATGTCTGGCTCGACGTCGGCGACCTGCTCGCCGTCGAGCACCGTCTTCAGGTGGAGGACGCCGTGGGTCGCGGGGTGGTGCGGCCCGATGTTGAGGAACATCGTGTCGGACTCGGCGTCCTTGTGGTGGTCCTCCAGCGGGTTCGCGTGCTCCGGCAGCGTGGCGATCTGCGGCCGGTCCTTGTCGTAGTCCATCGACAGGGGGTGGCCCTGCCACGTCTCGGGGAGCAGGATCCGACGGAGGTCGGGGTGGTCGTCGTACTCGATCCCGATCAGGTCGTACGCCTCCCGCTCGTGCCAGTCGGCGGTGCGGAAGACGGGCTCGGCCGACTCGGAGACGGGGTCGTCCTTGTCGGCGGGCACGACGATGCTGACCTCTTGGGTCGGATCGTCGTACTTCTTCAGGTGGTAGATGGACTCGTAGCGGTTCTCGTACTCCTGTGCGGAGACCACGGAGAGGTGGTCGTACCCCGCCTGCTCTTTCAGGGTCCGAAGCGTTTCCTGAACGGTGTCCGGGCGGATGACGAACCCGGGCGCGTTCAGATGGTCGTCGCGGTCGACGACGAGGTCGCCGAGCAGCGCCTCCAGCTCGTCGGGGGTGCGCTCGACGGCGTCGTCGTCGACTCTGTCTGGTCGTTCGAGGCTCATGGCGAATCAGCGAAGTTGTACCGCATGACGAGTTCGTCGTCGTCGATCTGGTCGGCCAGCTTGTCGACGAGCTCGTCGCGTTCGAGGTCCGAGAACTCCTCCAGCTCGTACGGCTTGACGGTGACGGGCGCGGCCTCGCCGTTGGCGACGCGCTCCTGTAGTTTCACGACGCCGTACACAAGCGCCTCGGGGCGGGGCGGGCAGCCGGGGACGTGGATGTCGATCGGGATGACCTCCTCGGCGCCCTTGATCACGTTGTACCCCTCCTGGAACGGGCCGCCGGAGATGGTACACGAGCCCATGCCGACGACGAACTTCGGCTCGGGCATCTGGTCGTAGACGCGCTTCATCCGCGGAGCGAACTTCGAGACGATCGTCCCGGGGACGATCATCACGTCGGCCTGCCGCGGCGAGGCGCGGGGGACGCCCGACCCGAAGCGGTCGAGGTCGTGTTTCACCGCGTAGGTGTGCATCATCTCGATGCTACAGCAGGCGATACCGAACTGCAGCATGAACATCGAGGAGCCCCGACACCAGTTCAGGAACTTGTCGAACTTGGTGAGGATGAACGGCGAGGAGCCGAACGCCTCGCGGAGCCGGGAGTTGAACCGGTCCCCCTGCCCGGTCATCCGGGCGTCCCTCGTCTCGGTTACGACCTGCGATTCGTCGGTGATAAACGGTTGATCGCTGCTCATTAGTTGATGTCCTCCGTCGTTTTTCTGCTGGTCGCGCGGGGGCTGCGGGCCCAGCTGATCGCCCCCGACCGCCACGCCCAGACGAGTCCGACCGCGAGGATTCCGACGAAGGCCAACATCGGCCACAGCAGGTCGGCCATCGGCACGCCGGCCTGGACGGCCGGGCGGTAGATGACAGCCCACGGGAACAGCAACACGGTCTCGATGTCGAACACGACGAACAACAGCGCGACCATGTAGTACTGGATGTTGAACCGGATGCGGGTTCCGCCCGTCGGGGTCTCGCCGGACTCGTAGGTGGTACTTTTACCGGTCTCAGGCACGCTCGGACGGAGCAGCGCCGACACTGTCATCATCGCTATCGGGATGAGCAGGCCGACGACCGCCAAGGCGCCAATCGCTATCCAATCGCTCATATAGGTCTCCGTAACGTGCTGGGGTTTGGACCGCCCCCTCATAAGCGTTGAGTCTTGTGCGTCCCCGCGTGTGCGGGCCGGTACCGGCCGTTCGCGGTCGAAGCGACGCCGAAGCGACCGAGAGTCCTCGATCGGCCCTCGATCGTGAACCCGCGTGCGAGTGGGGAGGGGGACGGCGATTCGGTGGGAGACGAGGCATCCGGTTTTATAAACCGACGCGCGGTCGCGGTGGCGCGTGCCTACGAGCGGGACGGAGGCCCGCGAGGCAGCACGCGCGATGGAGCGGTGAGCACTCGGAGAGCGCGAACAGCGAGGCTGGGGAGGCGTGAGGCACGGTACGGTCGCGGTCGAGGGAGACGCGAGTGGGCGGCCACGGAGCGGACGGACGCCCCCTCACCGGTCGCGGAACCCGTCGATACCGAGGTCGTGGAGGTCGGCGGAAACGTCCGCGACGCCCGCTTTCTGCCCGTCGTGGAGGTCGAGCAGTCGCTCTTCGACCTCGTCGTGTTCGCGCGCGAGCACCTGCGCCGCCGACAGCGCCGCGTTGTACGACTTCCCGGCGTCGACGGCGACGATCGGGGCCCCGGTCGGCATGCCGATCACGGAGTCGACCGACTTCTCTTGAACCGGCACGCCGATCACGGGGACCGGATACGCGATCGAGGCGGTCATGTTCGGCAGGTCCGCGGACTTCCCGCCCGCGCCCGCGACGATCACGTCCAGCCCGCGGGCCGTCGCCGTCTCCCCGTACGCGTACATCAGCTCCGGCGTCCGGTGCGCGGAGACGACGTAGCTCTCGTAGGTGAACCGCGCGTCCGGCGCGTCGCCGAAGTCGGTCTGCTCCGCGAAGCCGAGGTCCTCGAGCGCCTCGTAGGCGCCCTCCATGACGGGGAGGTCCGAGTCGGAGCCCATGATGATCCCCACGTCGGGGGTGGTCGACGGGTCGGCGTCCGCCGCAGCCTCCGATTCGAGCCGCTCGATCAGGTCGTCTACCGTGGTCATGATCGGGCGTTCGGCGGAGGGCTACAAGGAACTCCCGGATGCGGCGACGCCGGTGTGCTCCGTCTCCCGGACGGCGTTCAGAGGTACGGGCGGAGCAGGGCGCCGTCGTGGAGGGCGGCCGGGACAGCCTCGAACCACCGCGCGGCGCGGATCTCGTCGGGAGAGACACCGAGACCGGCGGCGTCGGGAATACGCCCCGCGGCGCGGGCCGCGTAGACGACGTACTCAGCCTCGAACGCGACCGCACCGCTCTCGGCGCCGACGTACGACTGCTCGAAGACGACGACCGGGTCGTCGATCGCCGCGTCGAGTCCCGTCTCCTCGCGGACCTCCCGCGCCGCCGCGGTCGGGGGCGACTCGTCGGGTTCGACCGCGCCGCCCGGAAGGACCCACCCGTCCGACCACGAGGTCTTCACGAGCGCAATCCGACCGTCGGGGTCGCGGACGCGGGCGGCGGCGGTCAAGCCGGTTCCCGCCTCCGCCCACTCCCGAAGGGCCTCGATCCGCTCTTCCGGAAGCCGGATCGACTGCGACTCGCGAGGGGCGCCTGGCGCGACGCCGCCGGGAGCGTTGTCAGACATCGGGGCGAGCTACGCGTCGCGGAACGTCAGTCCGTCCCGGAGTTCTCGCGCGTGTGAGAGCAGCGCGTCGCGGTCGGCCCCGTCGTCGCTTCCGCCTGTCACGGTCAGATGCCCCATCTTCCGGAGCGGGTACACGTCGTCTTTGCCGTACCAGTGGAGGTCGGCGTCGGGCGCGGAGAGGACGGACTCGACGTTCCGGAGCGTCGCCGGTCCGGTCGCCTCTGCGTCACCGAGGACGTTCGCCGTGACCGCGGGCGCGACGAGGTCGGTCGGGCCGAGCGGCCACCCCAGCACGGCGCGGACGTGGTTCTCGAACTGCGAGGTTCGCGCGCCCTCGATCGTCCAGTGCCCGGAGTTGTGCGGGCGCGGCGCGATCTCGTTGACCAACACCTCCCCCTCGCGGGTCTCGAACAGTTCGATCCCGTAGACGCCCCGGCCGTCGAGGACCGCCAGTACGTCGCGGGCGACCGACTCCGCCTCGGCGACGACCGCGTCGTCGGCGCGGGCGGGACTGACGCTCTCGCGGAGGATCTCCTCGCGGTGGACCGTCTCCGTGACCGGGTACGTCCGCGTCTCGCCGTCGGCGCCTTTCAGGCCCATCACGGCGATCTCACGCTCGAAGTCGAGGAACTCCTCGGCCATCGCCGCGCCGCCGATCTGGTCGAGCGCGGCGGCCGCCTCGTCGGGCGTCTCGACCGGGACGTTCCCGCGGCCGTCGTAGCCGCCCTCGCGGGCCTTCAGCATGACGCCGCCGAACTCCTCGACGACGCGTTCGAGCCCCTCGGCGGTGGCGACCGCGACGAACTCGGGGACCGGGATCCCCGCGTCGGCGAGCGCCTCCTTCTGGACCAGCTTATCCTGAATCGTCTCCAGCGTGGCCGGGTCGGGGTGGACCGGCACGTCGTGGTCCTCGCTCGCGGCCGCGAGGACCGCCGGGTCCGCGAGCTCGATCTCGAAGGTCAGGGCGTCGACGCGGGCCGCCAGTTCGCCGATCGCGTCCGCGTCGTCGAAGTCCGCGACGATCTGGTCGGCCGCGACGGGCGCCGCCGGACAGTCGGGCGTCGGGTCCAACACGACGAGGTCGACGCCGAGCGGCGCGGCGGCCTCGGCCAGCATTCGGCCGAGCTGGCCGCCGCCGACGACGCCGAGCGTCGGCCCCGGAAGAGTGATCGACATGTGCGGGTCGGTACCCAACAGAGATGAATAAGTATTGCCAATCGACCCGTCGAATACGCACAGATACGGATCAAAGCCGAGAGAGCTGCCTCGGTGCGTCGGAAGGACGGACGGGACGAACCGACAGGCTGAGCGGGGGCCGAAGGGGACGGACCGACGAGCCGAACGAGGGGCGGACGGGACGAACCGACAAGCCGAGCGAGGGCCTGGGAGGGCGAGTCAGACGGAGATCCGTTCGAGGTCGCTCTCGAGTTCGTCGACGAACTCGTTGTACGTCTCGACGAAGCCGCGGAACCGGTCGGCGTACTCCCGGACGTCGGCCGCGGAGGGGGCGCCGTACTGCGAGAGGAGGTAGAGCCCACCGGACCCCCCGATCCGGAGGTACGAGACGGCCCCCTCGTCGTGTTTTAGCTCCCAGCGGTCGCCCTCGACGCGCGCGGTGAACGTCCCGTAATCGTCTCCCTCGTACCGGTGTATCTCCCCGGCGATCACCGCGCAAGTGTCGCGAATTTCGTCGAGGACGCGGTCGCGCTCGGCCACCACGCCCTCGGTGGTCGCCGGCTCGGGGAACTCCGCGCTCACGCCGTCGAGAACGCCCGAGAGCGAGTCGACGTGCTCGTTCCACGCGGCAACGAACGCCGCGTAGTCGTCGAGCGCGGTCGAAAGCGCCGCCGGCTCCGGCAGCTGCTTCGTCGAGATCACGTACGTGTCCGAGCCCGACTTCGGCGAGAACAGGAGGAACTCCAGCTCGCCAGCCTCGTGTTTCACCGTCCACTCGCCGCCGGACGTCGAGAGCGTTTCGCGCCCGTAGTCGCCGCCCTGGAGCCGCGCGAGCTGGTAGGCGATCCGCCCCGCGTGGTCGCGCACGGCGGCGACTATCTCGTCGCGGCGCTCCGCGACGGCCGCGGCGTCGCGCACGTCGAGGTCGATTCCGAGGTCTGCCTGCGTCGTCACGGGTTCACTGGGCGCGCCACTCGGTTAACCGGTTCGGGTCGGGGTCCGGTCCGCGGTCGTCTATCTACGCTTCCCCGCCGATCAGCGGCGGCGCAGTCACTCGATCGTCTCGCGTATCGCTCGAATCCGCTCCGGCTCGTCGAGCCCCGAGCGGATCACGACCGCCGAGACGGCGTCGCCGTCGGCGACCGGCGCGTCGCCGCTCAGTATCGCGTCCGAGCCGGTCTCGTCGGCGAGCCAGCGCCGCCCGTCGGCGATCGCCTCTCGGTTGAGCCACGCGGGCGGGCCGCCGACTACGAGGAGGGTCCGGTCGGCGCGCCCGCCGGCGACCTCGATCGTGTTCTTCCCGCGGGTCGCCTTCCGGATGACCGTCTCGATCGCCGACACCGCGGCGCTCGTGTCCACCTCGGCGGGCTCATCGGAGCCGAACAGCCCGAGCCCAAATCGGGACCCCGAGTCGGGCGGGTCCACCGCCTGCGTCGCGTGGCCGATCGCCGCGATCTCGCCGTCGCTCCCCACGGCGCGCGCGATGTCGCTCGCGTCGAGCACCTGCTGTGGCGTCTCCGTTCCGTCCGGCGTCTCGCCGGCGCCGAACAGCGCCGCGATCCGTTCGGCGGCGACCTCGTTCAGTCGCCCGCGGGCGTCCCCGAGCGTCTCTCTAGATCGGATCCACGCCGCGTTGTCGAAGGGGAAGACCGCCGCGCAGCGGTCCGAGAGCGCGTCGAGCGTCCGCGCGGCGTTCCGCTCGGCCAGCGGCCGATGGAGCGTCGGCGGCGCCGGGTCGCCGCCCGGTCCCGCAGCATCGGCCCCGTCGGTGGGCGCGCCCGCGGGGCCGTCCGACGCGCTCGCGGGACCGCCGTCGTCCGGTTCCTCCGTCTCGCCCGGCGTCGGGAGGAACCCGAAGGCGTAGACGGGGGCGTCGTAGAGCCGGGAGAGCTCCTCGGCGAGCGCAGGGGCCGCGCCCGCGCCGGCCGCGCCGCCGAGGCCGACGACGAGCAGGAACGCCTCCGCGAGGGAGGGCCGCTGGTCGTCCAGCGCCCTGCCGAGTTCGCTCGCGTGGGCGTCGCCGAGCCGGCGGCCCGCGTGGAGGTCGCCGCCGAGCCCGTCCCCGCCCGCGGCGTCGCCGAACCGGTACCGACGCTCCTCGCCGAGGGCGTCCAGCGCCCCGAGCGCGTCGATGTCCGTGTCGAAGGCGTGAACGCCCGCGAGGAACGGATCGCCGCCGCGGTCGGCGGCGAGTCGGTCGGCGATCCGCCCCCCGGCCCCGCCGAGGCCGATGACGTGTAGTCGCATACGTACCCCGGTCGTCGACCGGGGATAAATGACTTCGGCTCGCCGCGGCCGACGGGTTAGACGGCCGAGTGGTCCGACGACCGCGCGCTCGACACACCGGGGCCCCGCGACGACTCAGAATTCGGGGCCCCGCGACGACTCAGAATTCGTCAAGCCGACGCTGGCCGGCGGGGACCTCGGACCCCGGGTCCGGCTCCACGCCGAGCAGGCGCAACAGCGCGGTGTCCGCGAACGTCAGCGCCAACACGAGGATGATCGGCGCGAGGAACAGGCCGTGGAAGCCGAACACGACCGGGCCGAAGATGTACGCGAGCATGAGCAGCCCGACGTGCGTCGTCTCGCCGCTGAAGTACGGTCGGAGGACGATGTCCGGGACGGTGTCGACGACCACGACCGCGACGGCGAGGAACCCGGCGACGTAGACGAGCAGCGAGACCTCGCCGTCGAGCGCGACGGGGACGGACATCGCCGCCGCGAGCGGGATGTAGACGATCTTCATGCCGATCACGGGGATCAGACTGGCGACGCCGGTGAGCGCGCCCGCGAGCGTCGGGTACGGGATCTCGACCGCGGCGGGGGCGACCGCGTTGTACCCGAGGTAGGTGACGACCGCGATGACCCCGATGGCGATCACGTTGAGGAGGTTCCCGTACAGCACCGCCTCCAGTTCTGCGTCGGCGGTCTCGAGGTACTCGCGGACGATCGCGTCGTCGTCGAAGCTGAGCAGCCAGTCGTGGAACTTGTCGCCGTCGATGAGCAGGTAGTAGGTGACGACCACGGTGATGAGCAGGTTCAGGGCGAGCCCGGAGACCGTGCTCGCTAGGAGCGACGCCTGCTCGGAGACGAGGTCGATGAGCGGGTCGAACTGCCCGGAGCGGTACGCGGTGAGCAGTTCGTCGGCCGTCGGGTTCGACAGCTCCGCGAGGTCCCCGATCACCGAGTTCTCCGCGCCGATGGTGTCCGCCACGGGGTACTGTTCGATGAACCGCCGCGCCTCCAGGATTAGCAACACCAGCGTGTAGCTCACCAGGCCGATGAGCGGGACGCCGATGAGCGACAGCGACACGACCGCGCGCACCCGAGACGGGAGCCGGAAGCGTTCGAGCCGGTGGTAGAAGCGCCGCGTCGAGTAGTAGAGGAAGACGGCGACGGTGAGCGGGGCGACGAACCGATAAGCCACGTAGCCGGCGACGATCGCGACCGCGAGGCCGAAGAGGGCGACGACGAACCGCTTCTCGTCCATGGGCCACGGTCTTCAGGCCTCGGTATAAACTATGGTGGTCGTAACGGTCCCGTCCGCCGGGACCGCACGGGGAGTCGTGCGCGACGGGACCAACCGCGGGTGGCGGTCGCGCCGATCCCAAAACCCCTAACGGCGGGGGGTGAATGGAGACCCATGACCGACATTCACCCGGACCAGCGCGTCGCGGTGCTGGCGGACTCACAGAACCTGTATCACTCGGCACAGAGCTTCTACTCGCGGAACATCGACTACTCCGGCCTCCTCGACGGGGCCGTCGCGGACCGGTCGCTGGTCCGCGCTATCGCGTACGTGATCCGCGCCGACTCCCCCGAGGAGGAGAGCTTCTTCGAGGCGCTCCGCGACATCGGCTTCGAGACGAAGATCAAGGAGATCAAGACGTTCGCGGACGGCTCGAAGAAGGCCGACTGGGATCTCGGGATGAGCCTCGACGCCGTCTCGCTCGCGAGCCACGTCGACACCGTCGTCCTCTGTACCGGCGACGGCGACTTCGCCCGGCTCTGCTCGCACCTCCGTCACGAGGGGGTCCGGGTGGAGGCGATGGGGTTCGGCAACTCCGCCGCCGACGAGCTGATCGAGGCCGCCGACGACTTCGTCGACCTCGCGGAGGACGAGGAGAAGTTCCTGTTGTAGGAGCCACCCGAAGGGCTACCCGAGCAGCGTCGACAGCGCGCGCTCGACCGTCGCCGCCGCCGCCTCCACCTCGCGCACTCGGACGTACTCCCGCTCGGCGTGCGCGACGGCCCCGCTTTCGTCCGCGAGATCCCCCGGACCGAACACGACCGTCGGCGCCGGCGCGAAGTACGACGCCTCCGTCGCCGCGCCGAACGGGCGCACGCCCCCGCCGCGCCCGGTCGGGAGACCGACGGCGTCGCCCGCGTCCCGCGCCGCGGCCGCGACGGTTCGGACGAGTTCATGGTCTGGTTCCGTCGCGAACGCCTCCAAGAACGGCGACTCGCGGTCGGTGAGCGCGACCGCGGTGTCGACGTCGCCGGAGTCCTCCCCAGCGCCGTCGCCGAGCGACGCCCGCACCGCGGCCGCGAGCGACTCCCGGAACTCCTCGGCGGACTCCGGCGGGACGCTGCGCCGATCGACCGTGATCTCGCAGTCCGCCGGCACCTGGTTCGTCGCCGCACCCCCCTCGATGACGGTCGGGGTGAGCTTCGGCGACCCGAGCTGCGGATGGTCGGCTGCGTCCGCGTCGAACGTCCGGATCGCCGCGAGCGCGTCCTCCGCGGCGGCGACCGCGTTCGCGCCCGCGAACTCCGCGGCGTGGGCAGCCGTTCCGGACAGCTCGACGGTCGCCTGAAACCGGCCCTTGGCCGCGGTACAGGCGTCGAGCCCGGTCGGCTCGCCGACGAGGAACAGGTCGCCGTCGAGTCGGTCGTCGGTCCCCGGGAGTCGGCCCGTCAGCGCCGCCGCGCCGAGCGACAGCGCCTCCTCGTCGGGCGTGAGCGCCAGCGTGATCCGGCCGCGCTCGGGGTCGGCGGCGAGGAAGCCCGCCAACAGCGCCGCAAGCGGTCCCTTCGCGTCGCAGGCGCCGCGCCCGCGGATCACCGCTTCGCCGGCCGCGGCGTCCGCCTCGGGGCCGCCGTGCTCGTCCGCGCTCGCCTCGCCCCGCTCGAACGGGACGTGCGGCGTCACCGTGTCGAGGTGCGTGTTCAACACGAGGTGCGGGCCCGAATCGGGCGCCGGGGATCGCTTCTCCGCGAGGACGCAGCCGTCGGCGTCGACGACGGGGTCGGTCGCGCGAGCCGCAAGCGTCTCGACGACGAGCTCGCGCATCGCTTCGACCGACTCGTGGGAGGCGATCGGGACCGCGTCTTCGAGGAACGAGACCGGGTCGAACTCGTCGTCGCGGCCCGGGGTGGCGTCGCTCCGGTCGCTCATCGCGGGTCGGCGGGGAGCGTCCCCGAGAACTCGTGGGCGACCGGACCGGTCAGGGTGGCGTGGCCGCGGTCCGGAACCGCGATCTCCAGCTCGCCGCCCGGGGGGCGGCTCACCGCGGTCTCGCCCTCGATCAGTCCGAGCCGGCGGGCGGCCGCGACGACCGCGACCGCGCCGGTGCCGCAGGACCGCGTCTCCCCCTCGACGCCGCGCTCGAATGTGCGCTGGTCGAGCACCGCGGGGCCGTCGCCCGACCCGTCGTCGACGACGGCCGCGAGGTTCACGTTCGCGCCCTCGGGGAAGGCGTCGGCGTGACGGACCGGCGGCGCGACCGCGTCGAGGTCGACCGCGTCGATGCCGTCGGGGTCGTCGCGCCCGCCGTCGACGAACGCGACCGCGTGTGGCACGCCGGTGTTGACGGCGGTGACGGGCAGCCCCGCGACCGGCTCGTCGACGAGGGGCTCGTCCGCGAGGGCGCCCCCGCGGGCGGCCGGAACGCGACGCGGGTCGAACGTCGGCTCGCCCATCTCGATGGTGGCCGCGGTCGCGTCCGCGTTCACGGTCGCCCGCCGGGTCCCGGCCTGCGTGTCGATCATGAACTCGCGGTCACCAGTTCGGTCGTTGGCCCACCGCGCGACGACGCGGGCGCCGTTGCCGCACATCGTCGCCGTGGAGCCGTCCGGCTGGACCAGCGTCATCACGACGCGGGTCGGGTCGAACCGCTCAGCGACGCTAAGGAAGAGGACGCCGTCGGCGCCGCGGCGGTCCCCGTCTCCCTCGACGCCCGTCCCGCGGTCGCAGTGCGCGCGCGCGAACGCCGCGCGGTCGCCGACCCCCTCGGCGTCCGCGTCGACGACGATGAAGTCGTTGCCGGTGCCGTGGTACTTCTCCACCGGGACGGCGTGGGCGCTCATCGGTCGCCCTCCGATCGGCCGGCTCGGTCGCGCGGGATCTCGCGTTCGACCGTCGTCAGGTCGCCGAGCGTCTCCCTGCGGCGGGCGATCGTCGCGGTTCCGTCGTCGAGCGCGACCTCCGCGGGCCGCGGTCGTGAGTTGTATTGGCTCGCCATCTCGTACCCGTAGGCGCCCGCGACGCCGACCGCAAGGAGGTCTCCGCGGACCGGCTCGGCGAGCGCTCGGTTCTCACAGAACGCATCGCCGGTCTCACAGATAGGTCCGGCGACCGTGACAGGGGTTGCCTCCCGCTCTCTGACGGGGGGCGCGTCGCCTCCCTCGCGCCCCCGCCCGCTCCCCAAGTTGCGGATCGGGTGATACGCGTCGTACATCGCCGGACGGAGCAGGTCCGTCATCCCCGCGTCGACGCCGACGACCGTCTCGTCCGGCGTCGGCTTCACCGTGTTCACGCGCGCCAGGAGGACGCCGGCGTCGGCGACGACGTACCGCCCGGGTTCTATCGCGAGGTCGACGCCCTCGGGGAGCGGCGCGACCGCCTCCCGGGTGGCGTCGGCGACGGCCGGCAGGTCGAGCGCCGGGGCGTCCTCCTCGTAGGGGACGCCGAACCCGCCGCCGACGTCGACGTACTCGAGGTCGAGGGGAGCGGCCCCCTCGGCGTCCGGGTCGGTCAGCTCGCGCGCCAGGTCGCCCATGCGCGCGACCAGTTCGCGGTGGCTGTCGAGCTGGTCCGGGTCAATCCCGGAGCCCGCGTGGGCGTGGACCCCGACCGCGTCGAAGCGCTCGGCCGCGTCCCGCGTCACCTCTGCGGCGCGGTCGTACGGGACCCCGAACTTCGCGGCCCCGCCGGTGGTGACCTTCTCGTGGTGGCCCGCGCCGACGCCGGGGTTCACGCGGACGCAGACCCGGCCGTCGTACCCGCGCTCCGCGAGTCGGTCGAGGGTGTCGACCGCGCCGACCGTGACGGTGAGGTCCGGGTCGGCCTCCGCGACGCCGGCGACGTAGTCGAGGTCGCGAGCGGGGGGGTTGACCGCGGTGTAGTGGAGCCGGGAGCCGTCGAAGCCCGCCGCGAGCGCGCGGTCGACCTCGCCCGCCGAGGCGCACTCGGCGTCGAGGCCGGCGTCGCGAACGGTCTCCAAGACGGCCTGGCCCGTGTGCGCCTTGACGGCGTACCGCACGTCCGCGTCGGGGAACGCCGCGAGCAGGCGCTCGCAGTTCTCGCGGACCCGGTCGAGGTCCTGGACGTATAGGGGCGTCCCGTGGGCGTCGGCTAGTCCGCGGAGGCGCCCGGCGTCCCAGTCGCTCACGCGGCGGACCGGGGGGTTGTCGCCGTCCGCCTCGTCGGTCGCTCCCGCGGCCGCCTCGGCGTCGCTCATTCGCGGAGCGCGTCCTCCCGCTGCGTCGCCTCCAACGTCTCCTCCTCGACGTGCGTCGCCACGACCGCGGGCTTGTACGCCCCGCCCTCGAACAGGTCGTGGTCGCCGACGGACGACTCCACCATCCGGGTGAACGCCCGTCGCTCGGCCGGGAGGTGCCCGTAGATGACCTCCTCCTCGACGAGGTCGTAGACGGGGATTCGGGGGGTCAGCAGGGTGTTCTCGCCGACGACCGTGTTCTCGCCGACGCGGAACCCCGAGGTGACCCGACAGCCCGCGCCGAGGGAGACACCGTCCTCGATGATTACCGGCGCGTCCTCGACGGGCTCGAGGACGCCACCGATCAGAGTGTTGGCGCCGAGCTTGACGTTCTCGCCGAGCTGCGCGCAGGAGCCGACGGTGTCACAGGAGTCGACGAGCGTGCCGTCGCCGACGTACGCCCCCATGTTGACGAACGAGGGGCTCATCATGATACAGTCGCTGCCGAGGTACGCCCCGCGGCGGATCGCGGTCCCGTCCGGCGTGTTCCGCGTGCCCCGCTCGGCGAGGTCGGCGGTGTCGCGCAGCGGGAGCACGTCGTGGTAGGTGACGCCGCCGTACTCGCGGGGCTCCGTCTCGCGCAGGCCGAAGTTGAGCAGGATCCCCCGCTTGACCCACTCGTTGGCCTCCCACGAGGTCACGTCGTCGCCGCTCTTCTCTGCGGCGCGGACCTCGCCGGCCTCCAGGGCGGCGAGGAACTCGTCGACGACGGCCGCGTCCTCGTCGGTCGCGTCCGCAGCGGTCAGCCCGTCCTGATAGCGGTCCCACAGATCGGAAACGTCGGCTTCGAGGCTCATTGGATGGTGTATGGATGAGTAGCGGTATTTACTCGTCGAAGTAAGTATGTCTCGTCGTTATTCATCGGCGGCCCCGGCGTCCAGCACGTCGCCGAACCCGTACCAGCCCGGGTCGCGCTCGGCGAGCCACTCGGCGGCGTCGAGCGCGCCCTCGGCGAACACCCCGCGGTCGCCGGCGCGGTGCGTGAGTTCGAGCGTCTCGCGGTTCCCGGCCAGCAGGAACTCGTGTTCGCCGGTCACGTCCCCAGCACGGCGGGCGTGGACGCCGATCTCTCCGGACTCGCGCGGCGCGTCGCCCTCGCGGCCGTGGACGCGCTCGTCGAGGTCCTCGCGAACGCCCTCCACGTCGTCGAGGATCGACTTCGCGGTGCCGGAGGGGGCGTCGCGCTTCGCGTTGTGGTGCGTCTCGGTCAGCTCGACGTCGTAGCCCGGCAGCGCCGCGGCCGCCTCGCGGACCGCCCGGCGGAGCGCCGCGACGCCCCGCGCGAAGTTCGACGCCTTGAGGACGGGCACAGCTTCGCTCGCGGCGCGGATGTCGTCGATCTGCGCGTCCCCGAACCCGGTCGTCCCGGTGACGAGGGGGACGCCGGCGTCGGCGCAGGCCGCGGCGTACGCGACCGCCGAGTCGGGGCCGGTGAAGTCGACGAGGGCGTCCGGGGCCTCGCTCGCGAGCAGGTCGTCGAGGCGGTCGGCGTCCCCGACCGCGACGCCCGCGACCGGGTCGGTCTCGGTCCGGTTGACGGCGACCGCGACCGTGACGCCCTCCCGGGCGGCAGCGGCCTCGATCACCTCGCGGCCCATGCGACCGCCGGCGCCCGTCACGGCGATCGACAGGGGGTCGGCGCTCATTCGGCGCCCCCGGTCCCGACGGGAGCGACGGCCGTCGGGTCGATCGTCCCCGGCGCGCGCTCGTCGTACGCGGCCAGCAGGTCTCGGAGCGCCTCGCGGCGTCCCTCGGAGAGCCGCGAGAGGGGCGAGCGGACGCGGGGGGCGCCGCGTCCGCGGAGGTACATCGCCTCCTTCACCGGGATCGGGTTCGTCTCGGCGAACAGCTCGCGGACGAGCGGCGACAGCTCGTGGTGGAGCGTCCGCGCGCGGTCGTAGTCGCCGGAGAGCGCGGCGCCGACCATCGCGCAGGTCCGTTCGGGTTCGACGTTGGCGACCACGCTGATCGTCCCGGTACCGCCGACCGAGAGGACGGGGAGCGTGAGCCCGTCGTCGCCCGACAGCACCGCGAACGCCTCGTCGCGGGTCCGCTCGATCACCTCGCTGATCAGGTTGAGGTCGCCGGAGGCCGCCTTGTAGCCGCGGATGTTCGGGTGTGCTGCCAGCTCGACGGTGACATCGGCCGGGATCGACCGGCCCGTGCGGCTCGGGACGTTGTAGACGATCTGCGGGAGGTCGACCGCGTCCGCGATGGTCCGGTAGTGGTCGAGGAAGCCCTGCGGTTCGGGCATGTTGTAGTACGGCGAGATGAGCAGCAGGCCGTCGGCGCCCGCGTCGGCCGCGCGCCGCGACAGCGACAGCGCCTCCTCGGTGTTGTTCGAGCCGGTACCCGCGATCACGGGGATGTCGTCGAGCGCGTCGCGGACCGTCTCGATCACCGCGACGTGTTCGTCGTGGCTCATCGTCGCCGACTCGCCCGTCGAGCCGACCGGGACGACGCCGTCGACGCCGGCGCGTTCGAGGTACCGGGCGTTCGCCGCGAGCTGGTCGTGGTCGACCGCGTCGTCCTCGGTGAACGGGGTCGTCATCGCCGGGTAGACGCCCTCGAAGGGCGCGTCGGTCGCCTGGCTGTCCGTCTGCGTCGCGTAGGGTGTCGTGGTGGTCGTGTCTGTCATGGGGTGCTGCGGTGGGTCCGGATCGGCAAGCGGGCCGGTGCGCGCGGGTCGGGGGTCGTCCGGGACGGGGTCGCCACTCCCGCCGGCGGACGGATCACGCGCGTTTTTTCGAGAAGAGCCGCGTCGCTGACGCCGACTGCGGACCGCACGCGGACGCGGATCGGGTCACACCGGTACATGGACCGGTCGCGCGCTTATACGTTGTGCCTCGCGCCGAAACTGCCGCCGCGGCCGGTTGGCCGCCCGCTCTCCGCGGTTCCCGCCTCGGCGGCCGCCGCGTCCGGGAGCGTGCGAGGCGGGGGACACGGCCGATCCGGTCGTCGTTACGGGGCCGAGCGTCACCGCGGGGCCGCGCGTCTCGCACATTTATCCCGGCCGGGACACTCTGAGAGAGGCATGAGCGACCCCACCGACGACGGCCCAGAGCCCACCGACGACGGCCCAGAGCCCACCGACGGCGACGACGCCCACGACCCGACCGCGGAGGACGCGCCCGCAGCGCGCGAGGAGATAGACGCCGACACCGACGCTACGCGTCACGAGTACGACCCGGACGCCGAGCACGCGTTCCCGGACGGGCGGCTCAACGAGGTCCTCGACCGGCTCGAATCCGACGAAGAGGTCCTCACCTACCTGGAGGCGCAGAACGTCAACCCGGTCGCCCGGAAGGGGTACAACGACCACGGCGCCAAACACGTCGAGATCGTGCGCGACCGCGCCCTCCGGCTGTACGACCTGCTCAAGTCAGGCGGCGTCGAGTTCAACGGCGCGCGCCAGCAGGGGCTCGACGAGGCCGACGAGCCGGTGATCGTCGCGCTCGCAGCGACCCTCCATGACATCGGCCACGTCGTCCACCGCCACGACCACCCCTACTACTCGATCCCGCTGGCGGCGGACCTGCTGGACGACCTTCTCCCCTCCTTCTACGGCGTCGCCGATCGGGTCCGCGTGAAGGCGGAGGTGCTCCACGCGATCCTCTGTCACCACACCGAGGAACAGCCGCTCACGCTGGAGGCGGGCGTCGTCCGGATCGCCGACGGCCTCGACATGGAACGCGGGCGCTCGCGTGTCCCCTACGAGGAGGGCGGCCGCGGGATCAACACCGTCTCCTCGCAGGCGATCGAGCGCGTCTCGCTGCGCCAGGGCGACGAAACCCCCGTTCAGGTCGTGATCCGGATGAACAACGCCGCCGGCGTCTACCAGGTCGACTCGCTGCTGAAGGCGAAGATGGAGGGGTCGCTGCTGGAAGACCGGGTCCAGACGATTGCGATCAACACCCACAGCGACGGGCAGGACGGCAACGGCTCGATCGTGGACAAGATCGAACTCTGACGGGGCCGCGGAGCACGCGGGGAAACGTTTCACGGGCTGCGGGGAGACCGCTTCAGATCCTCCGTGCGGAGACCGCTTCAGGGCCCGCGGAGCGTGTCGCCCGCGCCGTTCCGGTGTGACGCGCCGTCAACGACGCTCGTCGCCGCGACGGTCGTCGTCCGCGCGAGGCGGGCGGGCGTGAGCCCGCCGCACAGCTGGCTCCCCTCGGCGGCCCCGCCGCCCAGCACGGGCGCCGCCTCGAACCCGTTCGAGCGCGCCCCCGTCGCCGCGATCCCCGGCTGGTTGACGACGAGGCGCCCGGGAGCGAGCCGCGCCGCGGCCCGGCGGGCGCGGCGCTGCTGAGTGGTGTGGACCGCCGCCGCGTGAGGGGACCCGAGGTCGGCGGCGAGCCCGAGCGCGGCGTCGAACCCGTCGCGGCCGTGGACCGCGACCGCTGGGATCCCGGGCAGCGTCGCGAGCGGGTCGTCGGCGCTGTCGGGCGTCACGATCAGGAAGGAGGTCTGACGCGCCGCGTTCGGGAGGCCGAGCGCGGCCGCCAGCCGCCGCGGCGACTTCCCGCGCGGGTCCGCACCTGCGGCGCGTGCCTCGCTCTCGTCGCCCTCCGAGTCGCCGAGGAGCGCGCGGAGGCGGTCGCGCTCGGCCGCGTCGAGGACGTACCCCCCCTCGTCTTCGAGGGCGGCGCACAGCGGGCCGACAGCCGGCGACACGGTGACGACCGCGGCGTCGCCCGCGGGGTGAGCCCCGAAGTCGTACGTCGCGCCAACCGCGACCCGCGCCGCCACGGCCGGGGCCGGGACCGACCCGTCGGCGACGGCGACGACCCCGTCGGCGCTCGCGGCGACGTTCGGCGTCCCGCAGCGCTGTCCCGCGGCGACGGTGGTCTCGGAGCCGGCAGCGACGACGAAGTCGGCGCGCTCGAACAGCGCGTCCGTCTCGGGCTTCGAGGGCGGCGCCGGGAGCATCGAGAGCGCGTCCGTCGGCGCGCCGGCGTCGGCGAGCGCGCGACTGACGGTCTCGACGACCGCGTCGCACGTCTCGACCGCCGACGGCGACGGCGCGAGGACGACCGCGTTCCGCGCGGCGAGCCCGTACAGCGAGAGGACCGCGGGGACCACGACCGGGTGCGTGGCGGGGACCGCCGCGCCGACGACGCCGAGCGGCCCGGCGACCGTCACCGTCCCCGCCGCGCCGTCGCGGTCGACCACGCCGGCGGTCGGCGCGTCTCGGACCGACCGCCGGGCGGCGTCGATCTCGGTCGCGACCTTCTCCGCCTTCGTCCCCGGGTGCCCCCGCCCCGTCTCGTTGGCCGCCGACCGCGCGAGCCGGCTGATCGTCTCTCCGTCCGCCAAGCGCTCGCCGACGGACCGCACGAGGGCGGCGGCGTCGTCGGGGTCCCACACGGCCAGTTCGTTCGCCGCCGTCCGCGCCGCGGCGACGGTTCGCTCTGCGCGCCGCGACGAGTCCGAGGCCGCCGCGTCGGGTCCGCCGGCCGCCGCCCTCGCTTCCTCCGGGCCGGTCGCGCTCGGACCGTCGCGTCCATGCGTCGCCGGTCCGTCGCTCCCGTCCTTCGACGCCTCGGCGGGGTCGGTCGGTTCCGTCCCGTCGGGCGTCTCCGCGCCCGGGCCGTCGCTCCCGCTCGTCCGATCCCCACTCATGGGTACCACTGCGCCGGTGTCCGGCTTATTCTCACCCCATGAAACACTGTGTCACCGCGCGGGCCAAGTCATCATCGAAGAAACAGTTATGTCGGTGGGGACGGTGCGGGGGGACGTATGACCGAGCCGTCGGAGCTCGCGGGCGTCGTCGAGCGTCGCCTCGACTTCCTCGAACGGCTCGCCGCGGAGCCGCTGCGAAAGCATGAGCTCGTCGACGCGCTCGGCCACTCCCGGTCGACGGTGAACCGCGCGATAGACGAGCTGGAGGCGGCCGGGCTCGTCGCCGGCGAGACCGACGGCTACCTGACGACGCTCTCGGGCCGCCTCCTCGCGGAACAGTACCGCGAGTTCCTGACGGCCGCGGCCGACCTCGCGGCCGCGGGCGACGTGCTCGACCCCCTCGGCGCGGACGTCGGCGTCGACCCCGCGGTCCTCCGGAAGGCCGAGACGCACCGGGCCGCAGCGCCGGACCCGTACCGACCGCTGGAGGCCCTCGACGACGCGCTCGCCGACGCCGACTCGGTCGGCGCCGCGCTGCCCGCGTTCCCCTACCCGCGGGTGGCGGAGCGGCTCCGGCGCGCGGCCGTCGGCGGCGGCTCCGTCGATCTGGCGCTGGCGGATCGGGCGTACCGCCACGCGACCGAACGGTTCGCGGACGACCTCGGTACCGTCGCGAACCGGGACGACTGTCGGATCGCCGCCGTCGACGCCGTCGACGCGGGAGTCGTCGCGGCCGACGACACCGCGCTGCTCCTCGTCTTCGACGACGGCGCGCTCCACGGCGTGACGGCGTCGACCGAGCCAGAGGCGGTCGCGTGGGCGGAGACCGAGGTGCGCGGGCTGATCGAGCGGGGCCGCGACACGACCGAAGCGCTCGCGGCGACCGGGCGCGCGGCGGGGAAGCGGACCGGAGGCGGCCGGTCCGAGGACGACCGGCCCGGAGGCGGCCGGCTCGGCGGCGACGGCTCGCGTGACTCGCGCCGCTCGTCCGACGGCGGCCTCTTGGGACGCGGGTATCCGAACGACGAGGGGGCCGGATCGCTCTCGGCGCAGGGGTTCCGCGCGGTCGACGAGGACCGCCTCGCCGGCGATCCGAACCCGTGCGGCCCGCTGCGGGCCACGGCGTCGTTCCCCGAGGTCGACGCGGGACACGTCCTCGAGAGGAGCGTCGCGTGCGACGGCGAGCGGCGCGAGCTCGCGGGGGCACTCGTCGAGGGGCTCGCCGGCGGGACCGACCACGCCCTGGTCGGGCCGCCGGGAAGCGGCAAGAGCACCGTCTGCCGGAGCGTCGCGGTCGAGTGGTACCGGTCGGGACGCGGCCCGGTGACGTACCGGACAAGCGACGGGGGCGACCCGTTCACCGCGACGGACCGCCTGCGCGAACGCGTCACCGGGGGGGACGGACACCACCTCGTCGTCGTCGAGGACGCCGTCGACCCGGGGGCCGCGGAAGCGATCACCGTCGCCCGCCAACTGGCCGACTGCGGCGACGTGTCGTTCCTGTTCGACGCGCGCGAGGAGCCGTACGACGACCTCGACGGGCTCCCGCTGTCGCCCGCTGACCTCCGCTACCGGCGGGCGATCGAGACCGTTCGGATGCCCCGACTCGACGAGCGCGAGGTGGAGCGGTTCGTCCGCCACGTCGCCGACCGCACCGGAACCGCGCCGGCGGCCGATCCGAGCTCGCTGCTTGACGACGTGCGCGGCGACGACGACGAGCGCGTTGGGGAGCTGCTCGCGCTCGGCCACCGCCTCGTCCGCGCGGTCCGAGGCGGGACCGTTCGGTCGGAAGAGGCGGACGAGAACGCCGGCGAGGCGTCGCCGGAGAATGAAGCGGGCGGCGCCGCGCCCGCGTCGGGGTTGGAGCGGGCGGTCGCGGAGGCGGTGCGCGAGGTCAGGAACCGCCCGCCGCCGACCGCGGACGTCGCGGTGCTGGTGAACCTCCTCAACGTCGCCGGCGCGAGCGACCTCCGGACGCTGGCGTACGCGCTCGTCGACGATCGCGAGGGGGCGACTGGCGGCGGAACCGACCGCGAGCCGTCGCCGACCGTCGACGGGGTCCGACGGGCGCTCGACCGCCTCGCGGGGACGGTCCTCGTCCGGGCGGGCGACGGGGAGTACCGCGCGGTCCACGACGAGTGGTCGGTGCTGTTCTTGGAGCGGCTCGTCGACCGCGAGCCGGAGCCGGTCGTCGCCAGACGCGTGGGCCGGGTCGTCTCGCGGCTGCTCGCGCTCGCGGACGACCCGGCGCGTCGGTCCCGCGTCCGGCGGGCCGTCGGCGGGGAGGCGCCGGCAATAGACCGGATCGAGCGCGGCCCGAGCGCGTGGGCGGCGGCGACCATCCGGTCGGTGTACGGCGTCGGACGGCGGTACCCGCGGCTCGCCGCGCTGTACGGTCGCGTCCGCTACGCGTGGATCGACCTCCCGGACGCGTGCCCCGACGACCTGCGCGACCGGCCGCCGGAGTGGGTCGCGCGGATGTACATCGACGCCGGCGACCTCGACGGCGCCGCGGCGGCGCTGGACGCGTGGCGGCCGACCGGCGAGGCGGGGGCGGCCGAGCGCCAGCGGGGGTACGGCGACGTCGCCCGTCGGCGGGGCGAGTACGACGCGGCGCGGGAGCGGTTCCGGCGGGCCGAGGAGCTGTTCGCCGCCGCGGGCGATCGGACCGGGCTCGCGTCGGCGGTCCGCGGGCGGGCGCAGGCGGCGCACTTCGGCGGCGACTACGAGGCCGCGTACGAGGCGGCGTCGCGGGCGTGCGCCATCGCCGCGCGGACCGGCGACCCGATCGCGAAGGCGAAGGCGATGACGGACGCCGGCAACGCCCTCGACGCCCTCGACGGGTCCGACGCGGTCCTCGAGCACTACCGGGTCGCCGGCGACCTGTTCCGCGCCCACGACGACACCCACGGCGAGGCGAACGTCCGGGCGAACCTCGCGGTCGCGCTGCGGCGGCGGGGGGACCTCGACGCCGCCGAGCGGACCGCGCGCCGCGCGCTGGACGGCTACCGGACGGCGGGGGACGAACATCGAGAGGCGATCTCGCAGTTGAATCTCTCCGCGATCGCGGAGCAGCGCGGCACCGTCGGCGAGGCGGTCGCTCGCGCGGCGGAGGCCCGGGCGATCGCCGAGCGGATCGGCTCCGACATGTGCGAGGCGCTCGCGTTGAGCCACCTCGGCAGCGCGGCGCACCTCGCCGGCGACTTCGACCGGGCGGAGCGGTTCCTGAGGACTGCCTTGGACCGCTTCGACGCGCTCGACGCCGACGCCCGGCGCGCGATGGTGACCGCGATCCTCGCGGAGGTGGCGGTCGACCGCGGCGATCCGGGCGCGGCCGAGCGGCGGGTCGAACGGGCCGCGGCGCTGCTCGACGACCACGCGGGCCGCAAGCGGCTGGCCGAGACGGACCGGATCCGCGGGCGGGCGGCGCTGGCTCGCGGCGACGCCGACGCCGCGGCGACGGCGCTTGAATCCGCGGTCGAGTCGGCCCGGGAGGGGGGGTTCGCGCAGGCCGAGGCGAAGGCGCTCGCGTCGCTGGGCGCGGCGGCGGCCGAGCGCGGCGACGTCAAGGCGGCGGCGGGTCGGCTGACGGCGGCGCTCGACCTCGGCCGGCGAGTCGAGGACGCGCGGGCGGTCGCGTCGGCGGGCGATCGGCTCGCCGACCTGCTCGCGGGGAACGACGCCGGACCGGAACCGATCGACCGCGAGGCGCTTCGGGCGGCGCTCCGCGAGGCGCCGCCGGAGGCGGTCCCGCCGGATTCGGCCGCGGACCCGGCGGCGTACCGGGAGATAGCCGAGCGCTGGCGCGTCGACGGCGACGGGGTCGCCGCGTCGTACCCCGCGCTCGGCTGAGGGGTCGGCCCGGCGGCTTCGGGCGCTGTCGCAACCGCTTTCAGCGCGCGCTGAGAACGGCGGCCATGACCGACGCCGACACGCTCGCGGACCTCCGGACCGCGGCCGACTACCAGTTCGGGGCCGACGCGGGCGAGGCCCTGTTCCCGCCGGACGCCCCGCTCACGGTGCGCCGGTCGAGCGGCGGCCGCCCGCGGCAGGTGATCGACGGCGACGTCGACGACACCCCCGGCAGCAGCGAGGGCGACCGACTTGTCTCGTACGGCACCGACGGCCGGTTTACGCTCGGGCTCGCCGGCGGGAAGCGGATCGCCGACGCGTTCCCCGAACCGCGACACCGGATGGTCGTCGGCGAGGAGAGCGAGCCGTTCGTGCGCGAGGGGCGCAACGCGTTCGCGAAGTTCGTCACCGCGGCCGACGACGGGATCCGCCCCGGCGACGAGGTGCTCGTCGTCGACGAAAGCGGAGCGATCTTCGGGGTCGGCCGCGCCGAACTCTCCGGCGCGGAGGCCGAGCAGCTCGGCTCCGGCGTCGCCGTGAAGACGCGCGACGGGAACCCCGCTGACGGCGACTGACGGATTTGTACGCCGGCGCGTGCCTGCGAGCGGCCGCCACCGGCGGCCGCGAGACAGCACGTGCGAGGGACGCGGTGAGCGCTCGGAGAGCGCGAACCGCGAGGCTGGGGAGGCGCGAGGTGCGGGGCGGTCGCGGTCGGGC